>NC_008027.1:3642500-3797500 GCF_000026105.1 Pseudomonas entomophila L48 | reverse complement strand
GTATCACCTTTGGTGATGCGGTAGAGGAGCGTTCTGTAAGCCTGTGAAGGTGAGTTGAGAAGCTTGCTGGAGGTATCAGAAGTGCGAATGCTGACATGAGTAACGACAATGCGAGTGAAAAACTCGCACGCCGAAAGACCAAGGTTTCCTGCGCAACGTTAATCGACGCAGGGTTAGTCGGTCCCTAAGGCGAGGCTGAAAAGCGTAGTCGATGGAAAACAGGTTAATATTCCTGTACTTCCAGTTATTGCGATGGAGGGACGGAGAAGGCTAGGCCAGCTTGGCGTTGGTTGTCCAAGTTTAAGGTGGTAGGCTGAGATCTTAGGCAAATCCGGGATCTCAAGGCCGAGAGCTGATGACGAGTGCTCTTTAGAGCGCGAAGTGGTTGATGCCATGCTTCCAAGAAAAGCTCCTAAGCTTCAGATAACTGGGAACCGTACCCCAAACCGACACAGGTGGTTAGGTAGAGAATACCAAGGCGCTTGAGAGAACTCGGGTGAAGGAACTAGGCAAAATGGCACCGTAACTTCGGGAGAAGGTGCGCCGGTGAGGGTGAAGCACTTGCTGCGTAAGCCCACGCCGGTCGAAGATACCAGGCCGCTGCGACTGTTTATTAAAAACACAGCACTCTGCAAACACGAAAGTGGACGTATAGGGTGTGACGCCTGCCCGGTGCCGGAAGGTTAATTGATGGGGTTAGCGCAAGCGAAGCTCTTGATCGAAGCCCCGGTAAACGGCGGCCGTAACTATAACGGTCCTAAGGTAGCGAAATTCCTTGTCGGGTAAGTTCCGACCTGCACGAATGGCGTAACGATGGCGGCGCTGTCTCCACCCGAGACTCAGTGAAATTGAAATCGCTGTGAAGATGCAGTGTATCCGCGGCTAGACGGAAAGACCCCGTGAACCTTTACTATAGCTTTGCACTGGACTTTGAGCTTGCTTGTGTAGGATAGGTGGGAGGCTTTGAAGTGGGGACGCCAGTTCTCATGGAGCCATCCTTGAAATACCACCCTGGCAACCTTGAGGTTCTAACTCAGGTCCGTTATCCGGATCGAGGACAGTGTATGGTGGGTAGTTTGACTGGGGCGGTCTCCTCCCAAAGAGTAACGGAGGAGTACGAAGGTGCGCTCAGACCGGTCGGAAATCGGTCGTAGAGTATAAAGGCAAAAGCGCGCTTGACTGCGAGACAAACACGTCGAGCAGGTACGAAAGTAGGTCTTAGTGATCCGGTGGTTCTGTATGGAAGGGCCATCGCTCAACGGATAAAAGGTACTCCGGGGATAACAGGCTGATACCGCCCAAGAGTTCATATCGACGGCGGTGTTTGGCACCTCGATGTCGGCTCATCACATCCTGGGGCTGAAGCCGGTCCCAAGGGTATGGCTGTTCGCCATTTAAAGTGGTACGCGAGCTGGGTTTAGAACGTCGTGAGACAGTTCGGTCCCTATCTGCCGTGGACGTTTGAGATTTGAGAGGGGCTGCTCCTAGTACGAGAGGACCGGAGTGGACGAACCTCTGGTGTTCCGGTTGTCACGCCAGTGGCATTGCCGGGTAGCTATGTTCGGAAGAGATAACCGCTGAAAGCATCTAAGCGGGAAACTTGCCTCAAGATGAGATCTCACTGGAGCCTTGAGCTCCCTGAAGGGCCGTCGAAGACTACGACGTTGATAGGTTGGGTGTGTAAGCGCTGTGAGGCGTTGAGCTAACCAATACTAATTGCCCGTGAGGCTTGACCATATAACACCCAAGCAATCTGCACATGAACGCAGATTGTGGTGGTGAAGACGAAAGAACCGAAAGTTCGCAACATCACAAATCACATATCCGAATTCGCTGGAGTATCCATCTGGATCTTCTGGCAACAGAATTTCTTGACGACCATAGAGCATTGGAACCACCTGATCCCATCCCGAACTCAGCAGTGAAACGATGCATCGCCGATGGTAGTGTGGGGTTTCCCCATGTGAGAGTAGGTCATCGTCAAGATTCATTTCGCAAAACCCCTATCTGCGCATGCAGGTAGGGGTTTTGTCTTTGCGCCCAAGAAACACACCCCTCGTAGGAGCCGGCTTGCCGGCGAACACCGGCACCGCCGGTGCCAGCCACCGCGTCGCGCCCTTCGCCGGCAAGCCGGCTCCTACAAGGGCTCAGCCTCGTGCCAACTCCGCGAGGTGTGCCGTCGCTTCTTCGCTTTTGAGCACCAGCACGTCCCCCTCCAGCGAATCCAATACGACCTCTGCGGTATTGCCAATCAGGGCCCCGGAAATCCCGGTGCGCGCCACGGTACCGATGATGGTCACCACGGCATCACACTGCTTTTCGGTATAAGGGATCAACACATCCGCAGGCCCTTCGGCGATATGTAGGCGATCATCACTGATATCGAACTCCGCCTGGAACGCCTTGCAAGCCTCGCGATAGCGCTGCTCGATGGTCTCGGTGAGCTGGTACACCGGGTCGGACGCCGACAGCATGGGGGAGGGGTGGGCACTGATGACGTGCAGTTCTCCCTTGGCCAGGCTGGCAATGGCATAGCCATGGTCGATGATACTGGCGTGCAACCGGCGATGATCCTCGTCCTGGTTGCCCACATCCACGGCCGCAAGAATCTTGCCGCCCATCCAGGGCCGCTCGCTCTTGACCATCAGTACCGCGCATGGGCACTGGCGCAGCAGCTTCCAGTCATTGGGCGTCAGCAATGCCTTGCGCAGCGGATTGTCCGGGCGATGCTCCTTGATCACCAGTTCACAGCCTTCCGCCTGCTGCACATGGATGATCGATTCGTGCAGGCTTTCCTTCCAATGCTGCTCATGGGTGACATTGTCGTAACCATCATCATGCAACTGGCTACTCAGCAGGCTGAGCAAGGCACTGTGGTCCTGCTTCTTGTCGCACATGAGCAGATGCAGGCGGGCACCGGTCACGCCTGCAATCAGTTTTGCCCGGGTCAGGGCGCGGCTGTGGGCGTGCTCGGGGTCGAGGACGACGAGGATGCTGCGGACGGCTTGCATGGGCGTGAACTCCCTTCTCAATGGCGGCCAATGCCTGACTATAGACGGCGCTCCTCCTGGCGTCGGTTGACATGCATCAAGCATAGCCACTGGCACTCGACGTCGCCGCCGGTATAATCGCCGGTCCTGCCAGTGTCCTGTGTGATTGTGAGTGCTATGTCCCTGATTCCTGAAATCGACGCCTTCCTGGGCTGCCGTACCCCTGACGCCTGGATCGAGGCGGCGCTGGCCGACCAGGAAACCTTGCTGATCGATCACAAGAACTGTGAGTTCAAGGCTGCCAGCACGGCGTTGAGCCTGATCGCCAAGTACAACACGCACCTCGACCTGATCAACATGATGTCGCGCCTGGCTCGCGAAGAACTGGTGCACCACGAACAGGTGCTACGGTTGATGAAGCGCCGTGGCGTGCCGTTGCGGCCAGTGTCGGCAGGGCGCTACGCCTCCGGCCTGCGCAGGCTGGTACGGGCGCATGAGCCGGTCAAACTGGTGGATACGCTGGTGGTGGGGGCCTTCATCGAGGCGCGCAGCTGCGAGCGCTTCGCCGCATTGGTACCGCACCTGGACGAAGAACTCGGCACCTTCTACCACGGCTTGCTCAAGAGCGAGGCTCGGCACTACCAGGGCTACCTGAAGTTGGCCCATCACTACGGTGAAGAAGCGGACATCGCGCGTGTCATCGAGCAAGTACGTGAAGCGGAAGCGCAACTGATCGTGTCACCTGACCAGGAGCTGCGCTTCCACAGCGGTATCCCAATGGCGTTGGCCGCCTGAGCGGCGTTTACTGCCGACGCCCCAGCAGCAGGCCGACCACCAGGCCGAAGCCTGCGGAGACCGCCACGGTTTGCCAGGGGTGCCCGCCAATGTATTCCTGCGTGGCGTCGACCACCGGCTGGGCCCGTTGCCCCAGCCTGCCAGTGGCATCGCGCGCCTGGCGCAGCTTCAGGCCCAGTTGGGCGCGAAGGGTATCGGCTTCCTCACCGACCAGCGAAACGCTCTCGGTAAGCAGTTTCTCCGATTCCTCGATCAACGCCTGAAGCTCGCTGAACACCTGATCCTTGATCTGTTCACTGTCGTTTGATGCGGCGGTTTTCCTGGCCATGTACATATCCTCGTGGCGAGTGGGGTTGAACAGTGGATGCCACGGCGTCGGGAAAGTTGCAGCGGCTTTCCCGTGCCCGGTCGCTAGCGTGTAAGATAACGCCCATTTTCCAGCGGCAGGTATTACCCATGAGTTTCAATCTGGCCAACATGAGCTTCCAGGAACGGGCACAGATCGAGGCGGAAAAGGCGCGTCTGTTCGAGTACTGGCAGAGCAATCTTGGCAAGGCCAAGGGCGAGGCTGCGCGGCTGATCGCGGAAAAGCCGCGACGCAAGAGCAAGTGGGCTGACTGGGTGCGCGCCGAACTGGACGGCATGTCGCCGCCCGAGTTCACGCAGCTGGTGCGCAGTGAAGTCAACAAGATGATGGCTGCCGCCAACGCCAGTCGCTGAGCCAGGCGAACATCACGCCACTGTTGCACCGATAGCTGGCGTCGGAGACTCTTCCAGACTTTCCCCTGACAGGAGTTTCCAAGATGCCCAAGTCCATCGTTGCTGCCCTGCAGGTCGGTTCGCTGCCCGAAGGTAAAGCTGCCACCCTGGAGCAGATCCTCGGCTACGAGCAGGCAATCCGCGAGGCTGGTGCCAGACTGGTGGTAATGCCGGAAGCCCTGCTCGGTGGCTACCCCAAGGGGGAAGGCTTCGGTACCCAACTGGGCTACCGCTTGCCCGAGGGTCGGGAAGCCTTCGCCCGTTATTTCGCCAATGCGATCGACGTGCCTGGTAGCGAGACCGCTGCCTTGGCCGGGCTGTCGGCGCGCACGGGGGCGAGCCTGGTGCTTGGGGTGATCGAGCGCAGCGGCAATACCCTGTACTGCACGGTGCTGTTCTTCGAGCCAGAAGGTGGGCTGGTGGCCAAGCATCGCAAATTGATGCCGACCGGTACCGAGCGCCTGATCTGGGGCAAGGGCGACGGTTCCACGCTGCCGGTGGTCGACGGCCGCGCCGGGCGCATTGGTGCCGCGGTGTGCTGGGAGAACTACATGCCCTTGCTGCGCACTGCGATGTACGCCAAGGGTGTACAGCTGTGGTGCGCGCCGACGGTGGATGAGCGCGAACTGTGGCAGGTGAGCATGCGCCATGTCGCGGCGGAGGGGCGCTGTTTCGTGATCAGTGCCTGCCAGGTACAGGATTCGCCCGCGGCGCTCGGCATGGAGGTGGCCAACTGGCCAGCCGAGCGGCCGCTTATAAACGGTGGCAGTCTGATCGTCGGCCCGCTGGGCGATGTGCTGGCCGGGCCGTTGCTGGGCGCGCGAGGGCTCGTCTGTGCCGAAGTCGATACCGACGAGCTGGTGCGTGCCCGTTACGACTTCGATGTGGTTGGCCACTATGCGCGGCCGGATGTATTCGAGCTCAGCGTGGATGAACGCCCACGTCCGGGTGTGCGTTTCATCGGCTGACGATCACCAGCCTGCGCCTGCTGCCTTGGGCAGGTCGAGCCTGCCCTGGTCGGTGAAGCGCACCGTGCCCAGCGGGCCGCCGGCCAGCTTGCCACGCAGCACATAGGGCAAGCCCTGCAGCGAATCCACGCGGCTCAGGCCATAGGCCTGGCGCAGGAAAGCGAAGGCGGTGATGCTGACCGGCACCACGATCATCGCTTCGTCATAGCGGCCGATATGCCCACGCTGATCGCTCACGCCGGCGGCCAGGGGTTGATCGTTGACCTCGAGGGTCAGGGCTACGCCGTTGAAGTCGACCGGTGTTTCGTTGGGGTTCTGCACGCGGATCTTCACCGCCATGCGCAACTCCATGTCCTGGCCGGGCAAGGGGTCGATGCCGACCACGCTGATGTTAAGCGGGTCACGGCCCTGAAACAGGGCGCAGGCATTCAGGCCAAGGGTCAACAGCAGGATCAGGCAGCAGCGCACAAGCATGGTTTTCACGGCCTAGGTTCACGGGCAAGTCGGCAGTGTGGCAAATGCACGGCGGGGTTGAAAGGGTGTCCCTCATTCGAACACCGCCAGCAGATCCTCGACGAAAGCCTGCTGGGCCTCCCCCGGCATTTGCCCACGATGCCGGGCCAAGGTAAACGGCACCACGAAGTCCAGCCGCGGATCCAGCGCCCTGAGCAATCCCTGTGCTTCCCAGGGGGCGGCGCAGTGGCATGGCAGGTAACCGATATGCTGGCCCGAAAGGATGAACGTCAGCGCACTGTCGATCTGTTCGGCCACTGCCATGCTGTGCCGGCTTTGGAAGGGCTCGCCCTGCTTGAGAAAGCGATAGGGATGGCGCACCTGGTCGACGCCCAGTAGCTGGTCCCGGGTGATGTCTCTTGCGTCGAACAACGGATGCGCTTTGCCGCAGTAGAGCCGTTGCTGTTCGTCGAACAGCGGCACATAGTCGAATGCGGCCTGCGCGCCCGAAAAGTAGCTGATCGCGCAGTCCAGGCGTTGTTCCAGCAGCAGGCGCTCCAGTTCGGCAGGCGGGGCGCTGGTCAGTTCCAGCTGCACAGATTCTTCGCGCTGGCGAAAACGGGCAACGGCCTGGGCGATGCGCAGGGTGATGCGCTTGTCCTGGTTCTCGGCCAGGCCGATGCGTACCGTGCCCAGCAATCGGCCGGCCACGCCATTGGCTTGCTGGCGGAACTGTTCGATCTGCAGCAACAGGCCCTGGGTCGCCTGCAGCAGCAGCTCGCCTTTCTCGGTCAGGCGGAAGCCGCCTTTGCCTCGGCTGCACAGGCGATAGCCCAGGCGCGTTTCCAGCCGCGCCATCTGCTGGCTGATGCTGGGCTGGCTCAGCCCCAGCACGCCCTGGGCGGCACTGAACCCGCCGGCCTCGACTACAGTGACGAACAGCCGCAGCAGGTGCAGGTCCGGGTCGTGCAATTGTCCGAGCATCACATTGCTCCTGGTGAATGTCAGCTTCGCAAAGTTGCCATTTTTGCAATGTAACCCGGCAGGCATGCTGACGGCATCCACCCTTTTGCCGAGGTGTCCGCCATGCGTCGAATGCTGTGCTTGTTCCCATTGCTCCTCGCCCTGCCGCTTCAGGCCGAGGAGAAGGTCGTCAACCTGTACAGCTGGGCCGATTACGTGGCCCCGCAGACCTTGGAGCGTTTCGAGAAAGAGACCGGATACAAGGTGCGCTACGACACCTTCGATACCACTGAAGTGCTGGAAACCAAGCTGCTCACCGGCCGCAGTGGTTATGACGTGGTGGTGCCTTCGGCCACCGTGCTGGCCAGGGCGCTCAAGGCCGGCGCCTTGCAACCGCTCGACGCCCAGGCGATGCCCGGCTATGCCAACCTCGACAAGGACCTGCTGGTCAAGCTGGCCGAGGCCGACCCAGGCAACCTCCACGCCGTGCCCTACACCTGGGGGACCCTGGGCCTGGGAGTGAATGTCGAGGCGGTGCGCCAGCGCCTGGGCGATGTGCCGCTGGACAGCCTCGACCTGCTGTTCAAGCCCGAATATGCCAGCCGCCTGAAGGACTGTGGAATCGCCATGCCCGATTCGCCCCAGGAGGTGATCGGGCTGACCCTCAACTATCTCGGCAAGGACCCTTACAGCCAGGACAAGGCCGACCTGAATGCCGCCCAAGCCTTGTTGCAGCAGCTGCAACCGTCGATCAGCTACGTGGCCAATGGCCGTCAGATCAACGACCTGGCCAATGGTAGCGTGTGCCTGGCGTTGACCTACAACGGCGACGCGGCCATGGCGGCCGACCAGGCGCGCCGGGCCGGCAAGCCTTTCGAACTGGTCTATCGCATCCCCCGCGAAGGCACCTTGGTGTGGCAGGACAACCTGGTGATCCCCAAGGATGCACCTCACCCAGAGGCCGCACGCGCCTTCATCACCTTCATGTTGCGCCCTGACTCGGTGGCCGCGCTGACCAACACGCTGTTCTTCGCCAATGCCAACCAGGCCGCCACGCCGCTGGTGGACGCGGCGATCCGCAACGACCCGGACATCTATCCTCCCGCCGAGGTGCGCCAGCGGCTGTTCGCCGATCGCAGCATGGCGCTGTCCGACCTGCGCCAACGCAACCGCCTGTGGACCACCTTCCGCAGCCGTCAGTAGATAATCACAACAGGAGACAAACCGTGGATCTCGCCCAGGACAACGACCAGGCCATCACCCGTGACAGCCTCTACGGCACGTCTGCCGAGAGTACTTACGCCGGTATCACCAGCTTCTCCAGGCGCCGCTACAGCCGTGACCTGCGCGGCGTCGATGTAGTGGTCAGCGGCGTGCCATTCGACACCGCCACCAGCAACCGGCCAGGGGCGCGCTTCGGGCCGCGGGCGATCCGCACGGCGTCGGTGCAGCAGGCCTGGGCCCGGCACTGGCCGTGGGCGTTCGACCCGTTCGACCACCTGGCGGTAATCGACTACGGCGACTGCGCCTTCGACAATGGCACCCCAGAGTCGGTACCCGACAGCATCCAGGCCCATGCCGAGCGTATCCTCGATGCCGGCTGCGCCATGCTCACCCTTGGTGGCGACCACTTCATCAGCTACCCGTTGCTCAAGGCCCATGCCCGGCGGCATGGCCCGCTGGCGTTGATCCACTTCGACGCGCACAGTGATACCTGGCCGGACGAGGAGGGCAAGCGCATCGACCATGGCACCATGTTCTGGCATGCCGCCCGCGAAGGCCTGGTGGACCCGGCGCACTCGGTGCAGATCGGCCTGCGCACCACCAACGATGACAGCCAGGGCTTCGCCATCCTCGATGCGCGGCAGGTGCATCGCCAGGGCACCGAGGCGATCGTCGCGGCGATCCGCCAGCGGGTCGGCGAGCGGCCGGTGTACCTGACGTTCGATATCGACTGCCTGGACCCGGCCTATGCGCCCGGTACCGGCACGCCGGTCTGCGGGGGACTGAGCACGTTGCAGGCACTGGAGATCCTGGGCGGGTTGCGTGGGATCAACCTGGTGGGGATGGACCTGGTGGAGGTGGCGCCGGCCTATGACCATGCCGACATCACCGCACTGGCGGGGGCGACGCTGGCGATGGAGATGCTTTGTCTTTATGCGGCGCGGCACAAGGTGGACAAGGAGGAGGCGGTTTAACAGCGGTTCGCCGGCAAGCCGGCGCCTACGGGGGAGAGGGTTGAAACATCGAGAATTACCTCGACGGTTGCATCGAACCCTGCGCGTCTTAGGCTATCCAACGCTGAGGCGCGCCTTTTCGTAGCGGAGGTGAAGCATGAATCCCACATTCACGACCCTGGCCCTCGGCCTGCTGCTGGCCTTGCCGCCGGCGGTGCTGGCCGCCAACGACAGCAACAACCCCTACAACAGCCCGATCATGCGCGCCAACCCCAATAGCCGGCAGGGCAGCGTGCCCGCCACGCCTCCCGTGCCCGGCGCCTCCACCCAGCCGATCCCACGTCCGCCGACTCTCGACAATCGCAGCATCGGCAACGGCGAAAACCTGCGTCGCCAGCAACAGCCCCCGAACCTGGAACCCACCCGGCCACCACGCGACTCGCAACGCGTGCCCTGAGCCCTTTCGAAG
Organism: Pseudomonas entomophila L48; assembly: GCF_000026105.1. Lineage (NCBI taxonomy): Bacteria > Pseudomonadati > Pseudomonadota > Gammaproteobacteria > Pseudomonadales > Pseudomonadaceae > Pseudomonas > Pseudomonas entomophila. Next base: position 3,787,926 of record NC_008027.1, on the reverse strand, counting down.
GAATCGAACATGACGCCACGTAGCTGGTTGACCACCCTGGCCGCCGCCAGCCTGTTCCCCTTGCTGGCCCATGCCGCGCCCGAGCAGCAGTTTCCCAGTGAAGAGGGCTTGCTGACCGTCAGTACACTGGCCGACGGCCTGCGCAACCCTTGGGCGCTGGCCTTCTTGCCGGATGGCAAGGGTATGCTGGTCACCGAGCGGCCAGGCAATCTGCGTGTCGTGAGCGCGAATGGCAAGGTGGGGCCACCGCTCTCCGGCGTGCCCAAGGTCTGGGCCGAGGGGCAGGGTGGGCTGCTCGATGTCGTCCTGTCGCCAGACTTCGCCAAGGATCGCACGGTGTACTTGTCGTTCGCCGAGGCAGGTAGCGACGGTAAGGCCGGTACGGCGGTTGGCCGTGGCCAGCTTTCGCAGGACCTGGCGCGGATCGAGCATTTCACGGTGATCTTCCGCCAGCAGCCCAAGCTGTCCGAGGGCAACCATTTCGGTTCGCGCCTGGTGTTCGACCGTGACGGCTACCTGTTCATCGCCTTGGGCGAGAACAACCAGCGGCCCACGGCGCAGGACCTGGACAAGTTGCAGGGCAAGATCGTGCGCCTGCTGCCCGACGGCGAGATCCCCAAGGACAACCCCTTCGTCGGCCGCGACAACGTGCGCCCGGAAATCTGGTCGTTCGGCCACCGCAACCAGCAGGGCGCGGCGCTCAACCCCTGGACCGGCAAGCTGTGGACCCACGAGCATGGCCCGCGCGGTGGCGACGAGATCAACATTCCGGCGCCGGGCAAGAACTATGGCTGGCCGATCGCGACCCATGGCATCAACTACTCGTTGCTGCCCATTCCCGAGGCCAAGGGCAAGCATGTCGACGGTATGGTCGACCCGCACCATGTGTGGGAGAAGTCGCCGGGCATCAGCGGCATGGCGTTTTACGATAGCCCGACGTTCAAGGTCTGGGACCACAACCTGTTCATCGGGGCGCTGGCGACCCAGGAGCTGATCCGGCTGCAGCTCGAGGGCGACAAGGTGGTGCATGAAGAGCGCTTGCTGGGGGACTTGAAAGCGCGAATCCGTGATGTGCGGGTGGGGCCGGACGGGTACCTGTATGTGCTGACCGATGCCAAGGATGGGGCATTGTTGAAGGTGGGGTTGAAGGAGGGCTGACAAGCCTGGCTGACTGAGCCGGCCTCTTCGCCGGCAAAGCCGGCTCCTACAGGGGGCGGCATCCGTGGTATCTGTGGGAGCGGGTTTACCCGCGAAGAGGCCGCCGCTGTCGTACCATAGTGCTTTCTCTTCCGGCGGCCCGGCATGACCCCCGAATCTCTCTACCAGCAGGCCCTCGGCGAGCGAGGCTACTTTCCCGATCCCGCCCAGGCTGCTGCCGTTACCGCGTTGCAGGCTTGTTTCGACGCCTTGCTTAAAGGCAAATCACCCCAAGGCCTGTATCTTTGGGGCCCGGTCGGCCGTGGCAAGACCTGGCTTATGGACCTGTTCCACCGTTGCCTGGAGATACCTGCCCGGCGTCAGCATTTCCATCACTTCATGGCCTGGGTCCACCAACGTCTGTTCCAGCTCAACGGCACCGGCGACCCGCTCAAGGCGCTAGCCCGGGAGCTGGCCCGTGAAATCCGGGTACTGTGCTTCGACGAACTGTTCGTCAGTGACATCGGCGACGCGATCATCCTTGGCCGCCTGTTCCAGGTGCTGTTCGACCAAGGGGTTGTGATCGTCGCTACGTCCAACCAGCCTCCCGACCAGCTTTATCGTGACGGTTTCAATCGCGAGCGCTTTCTCCCGGCCATTGCGGCCATCGAGCGCCACATGCGTGTACTGGCGGTAGCCGGTGAACAGGACCACCGTTTGCACCCAGGGGCGCGACACCAGCGCTACTGGATCAGCGAGCCGGGGCAGCCAAGCGCGTTGGAGGCGGTGTTCCAGCAGTTGAGCCAGGACGATGAGGGCCATGACCAACCCTTGCAGCTCGGCTCGCGACAGATCCATGTCGTTCGGCGCAGCGCCCAGGCCATCTGGTGCCGCTTCACCGACCTTTGCGAACAACCCCTGGCGGCCATGGACTTCATGGCCTTGTGCGACCGTTTTCCGGCGATTCTGGTCAGCGGCATACCGGCCCTGGGGGGCGTCCAGCAGGCCGGGCGCATCGCCCGTGGCACCGAGGATGGCGCCGCGCGGGTCGAGGCCGGTGACCGCACGCTCCCCACCCTGGCACCCAAGGATGACAGCGTGCGCCGCTTCATCGCCTTGGTCGATGAATGCTACGACCGTCGGGTGGCCTTGTACCTGGAGGCCGAGGTTGCGCTCGAAGCGCTCTACACTCAAGGGTATCTGGCGTTCCCGTACCAACGGACCCTGAGCCGGCTACGGGAGATGCAACTGCAACGCTTCGCCTGAAGGAGCCGACCATGGAGCCGCTGTCGCATCATCTGCTGACCCTGGCCTACAACAACGGCTGGGCCAACCACCGCCTGTACAAGGCTTGCCTGCAACTGACCCAGGACGAATTCGTCGCCCCCCGTTGCAGCTTCTTCCCCTCGATCAAAGCCACCCTCAACCACCTGCTGACGGTGGACTGGTTCTATCTCGATGCGCTGGAGTGCGAACAGCGCGGCGAGGCGCCGGATCCAGATGGCGAGCGCTTTTTCCAGCCGGAACAGCCATTCGCCACCTGCACCGACCTGCAGGCCCAGCAGGCCCAGGCCGACCAAAGGTTGATCGCCTACTGTCGACAGTTGAGTGATGACCAGCTGGCGCGTTACGTGAGCATCGTGCGGCCGGACCGGGTGCAGCGTGAGCGGCGGTTGCGATTGTTGTCGCACCTGTTCGAGCACCAGATCCATCATCGCGGGCAGGTGCATGCGATGCTCAGCGACACGGCGGTGAAGCCACCGCAGCTGGATGAGTTCTTTTGTGAGGAGGAAGCGGGGCTGCGGGCCGATGATTTCGCTGAATTGGGCTGGAGCGAGGCGCAGATCTGGCCCCCCCTGTAGGAGCCGGCTTGCCGGCGAAGCAGACATCGCGGAGGCTGGCACCGGCAAGGCCGGTGTTCGCCGGCAAAGCCGGCTCCTACAGGGAACAGGCGCCAAGGTGTCACGCGGTGTGAAACCAACCCAGGGTAATTATCACCACCACGATATAGCGTCCACCTTTGGCCAAAGTTACCAGCAGCACGAAACGCCAGAAGGGCTCGCGCATGATCCCGGCGATCAGCGTGAGCGGATCGCCGATCACCGGCATCCAGCTCAATAACAGCGACCACTGCCCCCAACGCCGGTAGCGCTGCTGGGCGCGCTCAAGCTGGCTGGCGCTGAACGGGAACCAGCGACGATCGCGCAAATGCTCGATGGCCCGGCCCAGCACCCAATTGACGATGGAGCCCAGCACGTTGCCCAGGGTGGCGACCAGCAGCAAGGTCGCCCAGGCATGGGGATCGCGGATCAGCAGCCCGACCAGCACGGCTTCGGACTGCAGCGGCAGCAGGGTGGCGGCGCCGAAGGCGCTGAGGAACAGCGCCCAGAGACTGAGCATCAGTAGGTGGCGACCACGGTGTCCTGGTCGTCCTGGGTCAAGCCGATGACTTGGTATGGATCCTTGTGGTCACCCATCTCCATGCCTGGAGAGCCCATAGGCATGCCGGGTACTGCGATGCCCTTGAGGTCGTCGCGCTTGGCCAGCAGGCGAACCTGTTCGGCTGGCACATGGCCTTCAACGAACTTGCCGTTGATTACCCCGGTGTGACACGAGGCCAGGCGAGGTGCCACGCCCAGGCGTTGCTTGACGGCGCTCATGTTCGGTTCGACGTGGTCGTTGACGGTGAGGCCGTTGTCGCTCAGGTGCTTGATCCATGCCTTGCAGCAACCGCAGTTGGGGTCGCGGTAGACGTCGATGGTCTCGGCGGCCTGGGCCAGGCTGGTGATGGCCAGCAGGCCGAGGGTGAGCAGGTGTTTGCGCAGCATGGTGGAGCTCCTGTGAAACGGTACACATCTGGTTGATTCAGCGCCGGCTCCGTAGGAGCGGCTTTAGCCGCGATCACCCGCAAAGCGGGTGCCACTTACCGCGGTGCCCGCATCGCGGCTGAAGCCGCTCCTACAAGGGCTTAGAAGCGCAAGCGAACCCCGGCCACCCAGCGGGTCTGGCCGATGTCCTCGCCGTCTTCCCGGGCCTGGTCGGCGCGGTTGCCGTGCAGGCGGTTGAAGCTGACGCCGACGTAGGGGGCGAAGGCGCGGGTTATCTCGTAGCGCAGGCGCAGGCCCACTTCGCTCTCGGCCAGGCCCGAGCCTTGTTCGCGCCCGGGGTCGTTGCGCCCGAAGAAGTTGGCCTCGACGGTGGGCTCGAGGACCCAGCGGTTGGTCAGCAGCATAGCGTAACCGGCCTCCAGGCGCAGCGCAGTCTGCTGTCGCTCGCCGGCATAGGCGGTGGCCTCCAGCTCCAGGCCGTAGAGCGGTGTGCCCTGGATACCGAAGGCGGCCCAGGCCTGGCCGCTGGCGGGCTTGAAATCCTGGCGCACGCCGCCGACCAGCTCCCACCAGGGGCTGATGGCATGGCCCCAGAGCGCCTGCAGTTCGGCCTTGTGGGTCTTGCCTTGCTCCCGCTCGCCCTCACTGCGCAGCCACAGGCGGTCGATATCGCCCCCGACCCAGGCGGTGGCGTTCCAGTTCACGGCGCTGCTGCTTTCGAAGTTCTGGTACTCCAGCTGGTCGACGATCACCGCCCAGTTGGTCGCCCGGTCATGCACCTGGTGCCCCGGCAACGGCGGGAAGGCGGCACGCCGGTCGGCGTCGGTGATCAGCGGCAGCGGCGTGCGCGGTTGGTTGGGCGGCGCCGCACCGTGGTTCATCTGGCTGTGATCCATGGGCATGGCGCCGTGGTTCATCTGGCCATGGTCCATGGGCATGGCGCCATGGTTCATAGGCTCCATGCCGGCGGCCAGTGCCCGTTCGCTGACCAACAGGGCGAGCAGCGCGACACCGGTGACGATGCGGCGGTTGTGGATGTCATTCATCGACCCGTACCTCGCGGAACATGCCGGTCTCCATGTGGTAGAGCAGGTGGCAGTGGTAGGCCCAGCGGCCCAGGGCGTCGGCGCTGACGCGGTAGCTGCGGCGGCTGCCGGGCGGCATGTCGATGGTGTGCTTGCGCACCAGGAAGCGGCCCTGTTCATCCTCCAGGTCGCTCCACATGCCGTGCAGGTGGATGGGGTGGGTCATCATGGTGTCGTTGACCAGGGTGATGCGTACTCGCTCGCCGTACTTCAGGCGCAATGGCTCGGCGTCGCTGAACTTGATGCCGTCGAACGACCAGGCGAAGCGCTCCATGTGCCCGGTCAGGTGCAGCTCGATGTCCCGCGACGGTTCGCGGCCGTCCGGGTCGGGGTAGGGGCTGCGCAGGTCGGCGTAGGTCAGCACGCGGCGGCCGTTGCCGCGCAGGCCGATTCCGGGGTCGGCCAGGTTGGCGCGGGGGGCCATGGTCTGCATGTCCACCAGTGGATTGTCGGTTTCGCTGGCAGGATGGCTTTGCATCATGGCCATGCCCGAATGATCCATGCCTGCCATGGTGCCGTGGTCCATTGCCGCCATGTTGGAATGGTTCATCTGGCCCATGCCGCCATGCCCCATGTCATCCATGCTCAGTACCGGACGCGGGTCCGGTTCGGGCACGGGGGCCTGCAGGCCGGTCGTGCGCGCCAGGGTGCCACGGGCGAAACCGGTGCGATCCATGCTCTGGGCATACAAGGTGTAGGCGGGCAGGTCGCCTACGGTTACCAGGACGTCGTAGGTCTCGGCCACGGCAATGCGCAGTTCGTCCACGGTGACAGGCGTCACCGGCAATCCATCGGCGGCGATCACCGTGAGCTTCAGGCCTGGAATGCGGAAGTCGAAGTAGGTCATCGCCGAGGCATTGATCAGGCGCAGGCGCACGGTCTCGCCGGGCTGGAACAGGCAGGTGAAGTTGCCGGCAGGGGGCTGGCCGTTGAGCAGGTAGGTGTAGCTGGCGGCGCTGATGTCGGCGAGGTCGGTCGGGCTCATGCGCATCTTCGCCCAGGCCCAGCGGTTGTCGGCGGCCTTGCCCCAGCCGTTTTCAGCGACATCGTCGACGAAGTCGCCCACCGTGCGTTTGTGGTAGTTGAAGGCGTCGGACTGCTTCTTCAGGGTGGCCATCAGGGCTTCCGGCGCCTGGTCCGACCAGTCGCTGAACAGCAGTACGTGGTCGCGCTGATAGCGGTGCGTTTCAGGTTCGCGAGGCTCGATGACGATGGCACCGTACACGCCGGCTTGCTCCTGCAACCCGGAGTGGCTGTGGTACCAGTAGGTGCCGCTCTGGCGCAGGGTGAACTGGTAGAGGTAGTCGCCACCGGGTTCGATGCCGGCGAAGCTCAGGCCCGGCACGCCGTCCATGTTGGCGGGCAGGATGATGCCGTGCCAGTGGATCGAGGTGGGCTGGTCCAGATGGTTGCGCACCCGCAGGGTCACGGTATCGCCCTCGCGCCAGCGCAGTTGCGGGCCGGGCAGGTTGCCATTGATGGTCTGCGCCGTGCGTGGGCGGCCGGTGATGTTGACCGGGGTCTGGCCGATGAACAGTTCGAACTGCTGGCCGCTCAGGTCATGCAGGGGGCGCCGGCCTTCGGCGGCCTGGGCCAGTGGGCGCCAGAGGCCCAGGCCGGCGAGGGCGGTGACGGCGCCCAGGCCCTTGACGAAGGTGCGGCGGGTTGGAGTCGGTGGCATGGCGTGCTCTCGCTGCGAAAGTGCCACGATCCTCGCCGCCCGCGCCTGTCAGATACCTGAGAGGCGGATTACAGATTTGTCAGCAGCCGCAATGTCGAACCGCTTCCGGGATTACGGTCGGCGGCTTCCGGGAGGCCTGTAGCCGCAGGTATCACCCTTCTGAACGCCAGCAGGGTAGGTGTTCCCCATGCCGGCCTGGCAACTGGGGCTTTAGGGTGGGGCTCCCTTTCTTGATTGGCTGTAAGACCATGATCACTCCTTCGCTGGCTTCACTTTCGCAGTCCGAGTCCAACCTGATCGGCCTTGGCCCAGACCTGTCGTGGGAAGAGCGCACCGACGTGCTCGACCTGTTGGATCACGCCGAAGGCTTTGCCAGTCGCGTTCTCGATCGAAACGAGCTCTGGAAAAGCTGGCTGGATCGCTTTCGCAACCGTCTCGAAAAGCATGGTTGTGCGAGTTTGGAGAGCCTGAGCCAACCCCCGCAGGTGGTGGGCAGCTTCGCCGAATTCGACGGTCAGCTTGGCCCCATCGGTACCGGCCACATTCCAGCGATTTTGGCCAGGCAGGCCCGCGACGCCCTGGATGTGTTGCGTGGCAGCCAATTCGCCAGGAGGTTCTTCGAAACGGGCGCGCAGGATGGCCAATCCTCCTCGTTCATGTTGACCCCCTGTCATAAAGATGCCCAAGACGGGATTAACTTCGCGGTTTACGCATTCAGGCTGAACACAACGGTCGAGACACGCGACTTCGATTTCTGGACCGAAGTGCGCCGCGACATGGTGGTGTGGAAAATCGGCACCGCCTATCGCTTTGACCGGGAGCGGTTCGCGGATTTTCGCGAGCAGATTCACGCGGACCTGACGCGTTGGTCGCGGCGTGCGCTGCTTGAGCTGCCAATAGACTGATCACGGTACATCAGGCAGATCTCGCATCAACAGGCCATACGCCAGTGGCACCTGCTCGGGAATGGGCAGGTACACGGTGTGACCGTCGCCAGGTGCGATCTGCAGCGGTTGTTGCAAACGGTCACGCATGCGCTCGAGGTCGAAGTGGTAGTTGCCGCGCGGGGTCATCAGCTCCAGATGGTCGCCCACGGCGAAGTGGTTCTTCACCTTCACCTCGGCTAGGCCGTCGACCCGTGCCCCGGTCAACTCACCGACGAATTGCTGGCGCTCGGACACAGAATTGCCACGCTGGTAGTTCTGGTACTCGTCGTGCACATGGCGGCGCAGGAAACCTTCGGTATAGCCGCGCTGGGCAAGGGACTCGAGGTTGTCCATCAGGCCGCGATCGAACGGCCGCCCGGCCACCGCGTCGTCGATGGCCTGGCGGTATGACTGCACCGTGCGGGCGCAATAGAAGTGCGATTTGGTGCGCCCCTCGATCTTCAGCGAGTGCACACCCATGTGGGTCAGCCGCTCGACGTGCTGGATCGCACGCAGGTCCTTGGCGTTCATGATGTAGGTGCCGTGCTCGTCCTCGAACGCTGGCATCTCCTCGCCCGTACTGTTGGACTCCTGCAACAGGAACACCTGGTCGGTGGGGGCGCCGATGCCCAGCGTCGGCTCGAATTCGCGGACGATGTCGCCGGTGGCGTTCTCGGTCGCCGGGGTCGCCTCATACTTCCAGCGGCAGGCATTGGTGCAGGTGCCTTGGTTGGCGTCGCGCTTGTTCAGGTAGCCCGACAGCAGGCAGCGCCCGGAGTAGGCCATGCACAGCGCGCCGTGGACGAAGATTTCCAGCTCCATGTCCGGCACCTGCTGGCGGATTTCCTCGATCTCTTCCAGCGACAGTTCCCGCGACAGGATCACCCGGGTCAGGCCCAGGCCCTGCCAGAACTTCACACTGGCCCAGTTCACCGTATTGGCCTGCACCGAGAGGTGGATGGGCATCTGCGGGAAGTGCTGGCGCACCAGCATGATCAGCCCGGGGTCGGACATGATCAGCGCGTCCGGGCCCATTTCGATCACCGGCGCCAGGTCCTTGAGGAAGGTCTTCAGCTTGGCGTTGTGCGGGGCGATGTTGACCACCACGTAGAACTGCTTGCCCAGGGCATGGGCTTCCTGGATACCGAGGGCCAGGTTGGCGTGGTCGAATTCGTTGTTGCGCACCCGCAGGCTGTAGCGCGGCTGGCCGGCGTAGACCGCATCGGCGCCGTAGGCGAAGGCGTAGCGCATGGTCTTGAGGGTGCCGGCGGGGGCGAGCAGTTCGGGCTTGGCGAAGGAGGTCATGGTGCGCACCGGGGGCAAAAGGCGCGGATGCTAAGGCGCTGGCCAATCGTGGGTATTGATCTGGGTCAACGGCACTTTTGCCAATGGGCAGGGCACTAAAGGGTTGAGCCCACGAGGAATGCCCATGAACGAAACGGTGTTGCAGAACAAAGCCCTGACCGTGCTGCTGGCACTGGTGACCGTCGCCTTCCTGTGGATCTTGCTGCCATACGCAGGTGCGATCTTCTGGGCGGTGATTCTCGGGATTCTTTTCTCGCCCTTGCAGCGCCACCTGTTGTTGCGCTTCGGTGGACGGCGCAACCTGGCCACGGCGACGGCGCTTGTGACTTGCCTGCTGATCGCCGTGCTGCCGGTGATCGTGATCAGTGCCCTGCTGGTGCAGGAGGGCGCCGCCTTGTACCAGCGCATCGAGAGCGGCCAACTGGATATCGCCGGCTACATCGAGCGCGGCAAGGACATGCTCCCGGCCTATGCCCAGCATTTCCTCGACCGCATGGGCATGGGCAACCTCGACGGCCTGCGCGAGAAGATCAGCAAGTGGGCTACCGAGGGCAGTCAGTTCCTCGCTGGCCAGGCGTTCAGCTTCGGTCAGGGCACCTTCGAGTTTCTGGTGAGCTTCGGCATCATGCTCTACCTGCTGTTCTTCTTCCTGCGCGAAGGGGCGGAAGTGGCGCGCAAGGTGCGCCAGGCGGTGCCGCTGCCCGAGCAGCAGAAACGTCGGTTGCAGCTGAAGTTCAAGCGCGTGGTGCGGGCGACGGTCAAGGGCAACTTACTGGTGGCGATCACCCAGGGGGCATTGGGCGGCTTGATCTTCTGGGTGCTGGACATCCCCAGTGCGCTGGTCTGGGCGGTGCTCATGGCGTTCCTGTCGTTGTTGCCGGCGGTGGGCGCGGGGATCGTCTGGGGGCCGGTGGCGGTGTACTTCCTGCTGACCGGGGCGACGTGGCAGGGGGTCGTGCTGATCGCTTTCGGGGTGCTGGTGATCGGGCTGGTGGACAACCTGTTAAGGCCGATTCTGGTGGGCAAGGATACGCGGATGCCGGACTACCTGGTGCTGGTATCGACCCTGGGAGGGCTGGCGGTGTTCGGGCTCAACGGGTTCGTGATCGGGCCGTTGATCGCGGCGTTGTTCGTGTCCAGTTGGGCGATCTTCGTGTCGAGCAAGCCGCAGGTGCAGTTGCCTTCGTAGGGCACTGAATCCTCTGTAGGAGCGGCTTCAGCCGCGATGCAGGCAACGCGGTGCCTGGTACCCGCTTCGCGGGTGATCGCGGCTAAAGCCGCTCCTACAGAGGTCTGGCCAAATCAGTGGGTTATGTGTTGCTCCATGAGAACCGGCTTGCCGGCGAACAGGGCCAATGCTCAACGGAAGCTGTAGGACACCCCTGTATACACCCCGAACCCTTCGCCTGGCGTCGAGCGGGCAATGTCCTGCCCGGCATCGTTGTACCCCGGCGTCACCGTCGCCGCGTAACGCTTGTTGGTCAGGTTGCGCAGGTCCAGCCAGGTTTGCCAGTCCTGCTTCGGCGAGTCCCAGCCCAGGCGTGCGCCGAGCAGGGCGTAGGCGTCGGCGTGGTAGCTGTTGGCGTAGTCCACCTGCACCTTGGAGGCCATTTGCGTGTTCACCCCGGCGTAGAAGCCACTCGGCCAGTCGTAGCGCAGTTCGGCCTGGTAGTAGTGCATGGGGATTCCGGGCAGGCGGTTGTCACCGAACTTGTCGTCGTCGCGGTAGTGGAAGTCGCTGAAGGTGTAGGCCTGGCGCAGGCTCAGTTTGCCGGTGCCGGGTTGCTCCCAGAGGAGGCTGTCCAGGCCGGCTTCGATGCCCTGGTGCACGGTGGGGCTGGCGTTGAATTCCTTGAACGGCAAGCCTTGCACGACTTCCACGTTCAGCAGTTCGTGGCGTACCTGGGCGTAGTACCACGCCAGGTCCCAATGCCCCAGTACCGAATCGCCACGGGCGCCGAGCTCCAGGGTGGTGGCTGTCTGGTTCTGCATCTTCATGGGCTGGTTGGCGACCGGCGCACTCCAGACCAGCGACCACGGATGTGGCGGTTCCACTGAGCGACTGAGGTTGCCGTAGACCTGCAGGTCCGGGTGGATGTCGTAGCGCAGGCCCAGTCGCGGAGCATAGTCCCAGTCATGCTGGCTGACCTTGCCACCCGTGGTCGGGTAAGTGACGTCGCTCTCGCGGCGGGTGTAGATCATCGCCAGGCCCGTGGTCAGCCACAGGTCGGGGACCAGCTCCAGGTCGTTACCCGCGTGCAACACAGTGTCCGAACCCTGGTAGCTGAAATCGCGGGTGCGGGCACCGAAGTTGTCGCCGCTGGGGCGGGCGAACTGCGAGGCGCCGCTGTTGGGCAGATGCTTGGTGGTGCGCCAGCCGATCGTGGTCTTGCTCTCGTGACCGAACAGAGTGTCGCGGCGCAGGTAGTTCAGTGTACCGCTGACATCGCTGTAGGCGACCTTCAGCCGCATCGGCCCCTCGCGCAGGTCCATCGGGTAGTCGTGATAGACCAGCCCCGCCTCGAGGCGCGAATCGTCATCCAGGAAGAAGGTGGTCTTGTTGCCCACCCAGGTGCTGCCCGGTTGCGGACGGCTGTCGTCACGGGCCAGGTAGGCCGGGTTGGCGGCGCGGGGGTGGTGCTTGATCTGGTCCTTGGTCAGGCGCCCGGCCAGGTCGTTCTCGGTTTCCCGGTAGCGCAGGTAGAAACGCGTCTCCAGGTTCGGGTTGAAGCGGTAGCCGACGTTGGCGGCCATGCCCTTGGCGCTGCCGCTGCTGTGGTGCTGGTAGCCGTCGTACTCGGCGTCGGTCAGGGCGATGTAGTAGTCGAGGTTGCCCAGTACCTGGCCGGAGCTGATATGCCGGCGCTGATAGCCACGGCTGCCGGCTTCGTAGCGCACCTGCAGGGGCGCGGCATCGTAGCCGGTGTGGGTCACATAGTTGATCGCGCCGCCCAGGGCCAGCGAGCCTTGGTCGAAACCGTTGGCACCACGCAGCACTTCGGCGCGGCTCAGCCACAGCGGCTCGAACAGTTCGTAGGGCGTGCCGCCCGGGCCGGTCAGCGGCAGGCCGTCGAACATCGTGTACACCCCGGAGCCGTGGGCGCCCGGCGCGCGGTTGATGCCCGAGCCACGGATCGACAGCTTGATGCCGTCGTTGCCCGCCGACTGGGCGAACACCCCGGGCTGGTAGGCCAATACGTCTTGGTTACTGGCCACCCGGCCCTGGCCCACCTTGTCCATGTCCACCAGGTTGCTGGCACCGGGGATTTCGCGCAGGCGGTCGGCGGCGGTTTCCAGCTCGGACTGCTGCTGGTCCTGGATCAGCACCTGGTCGAGTTCGACGCGGTTGGCGGCCTGGGTGGTGCCGGCGACGAACAGGGCCAGCAGGGAGTAGGGGAGGGTGGGGCGCATGGGGACGGGGTTCCAGATCGAGTGCGGGAGTCTGACGCTGCAAAGGGCAGACGAAGCACAGTGGTCGATCTGTAATCGGTTCGCCGGCAAGCCGGCTCCTACGAGGAGCAGACGAACCACCGTGGGAGCCGGCTTGCCGGCGAACCGCACGCAAAAAAACACCCCGCCGAGGCGGGGTGTCTTGTGACGCTTGGAACCGATCAGCCGATCAGTTGCAGGCCTGCCTGCTGCACCATCTCCAGCAGCGGCTGCGGGTATACACCCAGCACGAAGGCAAGGATGGCGATCGCCAGCAGCATCACGCCGCCGGTGCGCTGTTCCCACTTCAGCGGGGCGTCGTGGCGACGCAGGTTCGGCTCGACCAGGTACAGGGTGACCATGACGCGCAGGTAGTAGTACACGCCGATGGCGCTGCCCAGCACCAGGGCGCCGACCAGCCACCACAGCTGCGACTCGACACCGGTGGCGATGATGTAGAACTTGCCGATGAAGCCTGCGGTCAGCGGGATACCGGCCAGCGACAGCATCATCACGGTCAGCACCGCGGTCAGGTACGGACGGCGCCAGAACAGGCCGCGGTACTCGTACAGGGCGTCGGCGTCACGGCCGGCGTATGGCGAGGACATCAGGGTGATCACGCCGAACGCGCCCAGGCTGGTGATCACGTAGGTGACCAGGTACACGCCCATGGCTTCCATGGCCAGGCCCTTGCTGGCGACCAGGGCGATGACCAGGTAACCGAAGTGGGCGATCGACGAGTAACCCAGCAGACGCTTGAGGTTGCTCTGGGTCAGCGCCAGCAGGTTGCCGATCAGGATCGAGGCGACCGCGATCACCGCCAGCACGGTGCTCAGTACACCGCTGCTGGCGGCGGGGGAGAGCATGAACAGGCGCACGACCACGGCGAACACCGCGACCTTGCTGGCGGTGGCCAGGAACGCGGCGACCGGTGCCGGAGCACCCTCGTACACGTCCGGGGTCCACAGGTGGAAGGGTACCAGCGACAGCTTGAAGGCCAGGCCCACCAGCATCATGCCCAGGCCCAGCTGCGCCAGCAGGCTCGGCATGCTGGTGGCGGCCAGGGCCTTGCCCAGCTGGTCGAAGGTCAGGCTGCCGGCATCGGCGTACAGCAGCGCCATACCGAACAGCAGGAAGGCGGAACCGGCGGCCGACAGCACCATGTACTTGATGCCGGCTTCCAGCGAGCGCTTGTTGAAGAAGGCGTACGCCACCAGGCCGTAGACCGGCACCGACAGCAGCTCCAGGCCGATGAACAGCCCGGCCAGGTGGTTGGCGCTGACCAGCACCAGGCCACCCAGCGCCGACATCAGCAGCAGCAGGTACAGCTCTTCACGGTTGCCCGGGAAGCCCTTAGAGCCTTCGCCCAGATAGGCGTGGGCGAGGGTGACGCAGGCCAGCGTCGCCACCAGGATGATCGCCATGTACAGGCAGGCGAACTTGTCGATGGTCACAAGCGTTGTGACCGCCAGCGGCGCGACTTTAAGGGCCGGCAGGATCGACAGCAGGGCCAGGTTCAGGCCCACGGTGGACAGCAGGAAGGTCTGCGAGTGGTTGCGCTTCCAGGCGATCGCCAGCATCACCACCACCGTGGTGAGGGTGGTGATCAGCATCGGCGCCAATGCGATGAAGTGTTGAGTGGTGAATTCCATAGCGCTCTTACCGGGCCGAAGCGAGTTGAGTGAAAGCGGAACCGAGCCACTGCTGCACACCGCTCATGGTGGCGGCAGAGGTGTCCAGGAACGGCTGCGGATACACGCCCAGCAGGATCAGCAGGCCCGCCAGGCCCAGCACCATGATCAGCTCGCGACCGTCCATGCCGGCCAGCACGGTGTCGGCCTTGGCCGGGCCGAAGTAGGCGCGGTGGATCATGATCAGCGAGTAGACCGAACCGAATACCAGGCCGGTGGTGGCGATCACGGTGATCCACGGTACGTGGGCGAAGCTGCCGATCAGGATCAGGAACTCGCCGACGAAGTTGCCGGTGCCCGGCAGCCCCAGCGACGCGGCGGCGAAGAACAGGCTGATCGCAGGCAGGTAGGCGATGCGGTGCCACAGGCCACCCATTTCGCGCATGTCACGGGTGTGCAGGCGCTCGTACAGCTGGCCGGCCAGGATGAACAGCGCGGCGGCCGACAGGCCGTGGGCCAGCATCTGGATCACCGCGCCTTGCAGGGCCTGCTGGCTGCCGGAGTAGATGCCGATCAGCACGAAGCCCATGTGCGAGACGCTGGAGAACGCCACCAGGCGCTTGATGTCGGTCTGGGCGAAGGCCAGGAAGGCACCGTAGAAGATACCGATCAGGCCCAGGGTCATGGCGATCGGCGCGAACTCGGCCGAGGCGTTCGGGAACAGCGGCAGGGCGAAGCGCAGCAGGCCGTAGGCCGCGGTCTTCAGCAGGATGCCCGCCAGGTCCACGGAACCGGCGGTCGGTGCTTGGGCGTGGGCGTCAGGCAGCCAGGAGTGGAACGGCACCACCGGCAGCTTCACCGCGAAGGCGATGAAGAAGCCCAGCATCAGCACGTACTCGACGCCGGCCGGCAGTTCGGCCTTGAGCAGGTCGCTGTAGTTGAAGGTGAGCACGCCAGTGGTGTTGTAGTTGACCAGCACCAGGCCGAGGATCGCCACCAGCATGATCAGGCCGCTGGCCTGGGTGAAGATGAAGAACTTGGTCGCCGCGTAGATCCGGGTCTTCTTGCCGTCGGTGGAGCTGTGACCCCAGAGCGCGATGAGGAAATACATCGGCACCAGCATCATTTCCCAGAAGAAGAAGAACAGGAACAGGTCGAGTGCCAGGAACACACCGACCACGCCGCCGAGGATCCACATCAGGTTGAGGTGGAAGAAGCCGACGTGGCGCTGGATCTCTTTCCACGAGCACAGCACCGACAGCACACCGAGCAGGCCGGTGAGCAGGATCATCAGCAGCGACAGGCCGTCGAGGGCCAGGTGGATGCTGATGCCGAAGCGCTTGATCCACTCGACTTTGTACTCGAGGGCCCAGGCGGGCTCCGCGCCAGGGGCGGGCGCCAGGGTGTAGTTGCCGTTCGCCCACAGCCACAGGCCGATGCCAAGCAGCAGGGACATGGTCAGCAGCGCGATCCAGCGCGGCAGGGTGGAGCCGAAGCGCTCACCCAGCCAGCACAGGAAGCCGCCGATGAAGGGGATCAGGATCAGCCAAGGCAAAATCATGACGGGTTGGTTTCCTTTGGCAAAGTCGCAAGATTCATAGTCATACCGCGGCCACTACCACGGCACCGAGCACCAGCACGGCGCCCACGGCGATCGAGGCGGTGTACCAGCGCAGCTGGCCGGTCTCGGTCTTGCTCATGGCGACGTGGCCGCCACGGGCCATCCGAGGGATGAGGCCGATGCTGCGGTCAACCGGGTCCTTGCGCAGGAGGTGGCTGATCAGCAGGTAAGGTTTGACGAAGAGCTTGTCGTAGATCCAGTCGAAGCCCCAGGCGGCGAACCACCAGGCCGACAGGACGCGACCGATACCGCTGTTGGCGACCGCGGTAACGAAGCGGCGCTTGCCCAGGAACAGCAGGGCCGAGAGCAGGATACCGGCGATGGCGATGGCGCCCGAGGCGATCTCCAGCGAGTGCTTGGCTTCACCACCGGCGTGGCCGGCGCTTTCAGGCAGCACGCCTGCCAGCGGCGGATGGATCCAGGCACCGACGAAGGTCGACAGCACGATCAGCACGCCCAGCGGCAGCCAGTGGCTGATGCCGTGGCCGGCATGGGCTTCGGTCTTGGCTTCGCCGTGGAAGGCGATGAAGATCAGGCGGAAGGTGTACAGCGAGGTCATGAACGCGCCGACCAGGCCGGCATACAGCAGGCCGCTGTTGCCGCTGGCGAAGGCTTCCCAAAGAATTTCGTCCTTGGAGTAGAAGCCCACGGTCAGGATCGGCAGGGCGGCCAGGGCGGCGCCACCGACCACGAAGCTGGCGTAGGCCAGCGGCAGTTTCTTCCACAGGCCGCCCATCTTGAAGATGTTCTGCTCGTGGTGGCAGGCAACGATCACCGCACCGGAGGCAAGGAACAGCAGGGCCTTGAAGAAGGCGTGGGTCATCAGGTGGAAGATCGCTGCGTCCCAGGCACCAACACCCAGAGCGAGGAACATGTAGCCGATCTGGCTCATGGTCGAGTAGGCGAGGATACGCTTGATGTCGGTTTGTACCAGCGCGGCGAAGCCGGCCAGGACCAGGGTGACGCCACCCACGACGCCGACCAGGTGCAGGATGTCCGGCGCCAGCAGGAACAGGCCGTTGGTACGGGCGATCAGGTACACGCCCGCGGTCACCATGGTGGCCGCGTGGATCAGCGCCGAAACCGGAGTCGGGCCTGCCATCGCGTCGGCCAGCCAGGTCTGCAGCGGCAGCTGGGCCGATTTACCGACCGCGCCACCCAGCAGCATCAGGGTCGCCAGGACCATCCAGGTGTCACCGGCCTGGAACTTCTGCGGTGCCAGCACCAGCAGTTCCTGCACGTTCAGCGTGCCCAGCTGGGCGAACAGGATGAACAGGCCGATGGCCATGAACACGTCGCCGATACGGGTGACGATGAAGGCCTTGAGTGCCGCGTTACCGTTGTTGCGGTTGCTGTAGTAGAAACCGATCAACAGGTACGAGCACAGGCCCACGCCTTCCCAGCCGAAGTAGATGAACAGCAGGTTGTCGCCCAGCACCAGGAACAGCATGCTGGCGATGAACAGGTTGGTGTACGAGAAGAAGCGCGAGTAGCCGGCTTCGCCACGCATGTACCAGGAAGCGAACAGGTGGATCAGGAAGCCGACGCCGGTGACCACGCCCAGCATGGTGACCGACAGGCCATCCACGTACAGGGTGAAGTTCGGCGCGAAGCCGTCCACCGACATCCACTGCCACAGCAGCTGGCTGTACGCGCCGCCTTCAGGCGGGGCGACATTGAACTGCCAGATCACGTAGGCGGCCACGGCGGCCGAGAGGCCCACCGAACCGACGCCGACCAGCGCCGACAGGTTCTCGGACCAGCGGCCGCGCGAGAACGACAGCAGCAGGAAGCCGATCAGGGGGAATACGAACGTCAGGAAGATAAGGTTCATCCGCGCATCTCACTGGCAGCATCGATGTCGAGAGTGTGGAAGCGGCGATACAGCTGCAGCAGGATCGCCAGGCCAATGCTGGCCTCGGCGGCTGCCAGGCTGATCACCAGAATGAACATCACCTGGCCGTCGGGCTGGACCCAACGGGCACCGGCGACGATGAACGCCAGGGCGGAGGCGTTCATCATGACTTCCAGGCTCATGAGCACGAAGAGGATGTTGCGGCGGACCATCAGGCCAACCAGACCTAAGCAGAACAGGATGCCGGCGACCGCCAGACCATGCTCGAGAGGGATAGCACCCATGATTTACTCCTTCGCCTCGTTGCGGCCCAGGTGGAAGGCGGTGACGGCCGCGGCGAGCAGCAGCATCGACGCCAGTTCGACCACCAGCAGGTACGGGCCGAACAGGCTGATGCCGACGGCCTTGGCGTCCACGGTGGTACCGCTGATGGCCGCGCCACTCGGGGTGACGAACAGCACGTACAGCAGCTCCAGCAGCAGCAGGGCGGCGAGAATCACCGGCCCCGCCCAGATGCCCGGCTTGAGCCAGCCACGTTCCTGGGCGACCGAGGCCGGCCCGAGGTTGAGCATCATCACCACGAAGACGAACAGCACCATGATGGCGCCGGCGTAGGCGATCACTTCCAGGGCGCCGGCGAACGGCGCACCGAGGGAGAAGAAGATCATCGCCACGGAGATCAGCGAAATGATCAGGTAGAGCAGGGCGTGCACGGGGTTGGTGCCGGTCACCACGCGAAGCGTGGAGACAACGGCGACACCGGATGCGAAGTAGAAAGCGAATTCCATCTTTCTGTCCTTATGGGAGCAAGCTCTTCACGTTGATCGGCTCGGCCTCGTTCTGCGCAGAGCCCTTCGGCTTGCCAGCGATCGCCATACCCGCAACACGGTAGAAGTTGTAGTCAGGGTTCTTGCCGGGGCCGGAGATCAGCAGATCTTCTTTCTCGTACACCAGGTCCTGACGCTTGAACTCGGCCATTTCGAAATCCGGAGTGAGCTGGATCGCGGTGGTCGGGCACGCCTCTTCGCACAGGCCGCAGAAGATGCAGCGCGAGAAGTTGATGCGGAAGAACTCGGGGTACCAACGGCCGTCCTCGGTCTCGGCCTTTTGCAGCGAGATGCAGCCGACCGGGCAGGCCACCGCGCAGAGGTTGCACGCCACGCAGCGCTCCTCGCCGTCGGGGTCGCGGGTGAGGACGATGCGGCCACGGTAGCGTGGCGGCAGGTACACGGGCTCTTCGGGGTACTGCAGGGTGTCGCGTTTGCGGAACCCGTGGGAGAACACCATCACCAGGCTGCGCAGCTGGGTGCCGGTGCCCTTAACGATGTCGCCGATATACTTGAACATGGGTCAAATCCTCACTGGGCCGCGACGGCTGGCGTGTTGTAGAGCACAACCGCAGCGGTCACCAGCAAATTGATCAGGGTCAGCGGCAGGCAGAACTTCCAGCTGAAGTCCATCACCTGGTCATAGCGTGGGCGCGGGATCGAGGCGCGCAGCAGGATGAACAGCATGATGAAGAACGCGGTCTTCAGGGCGAACCACAGGAACGGCACTTGCGGCAGGATGCCGAACGGACCGTGCCAGCCACCGAAGAACAGGGTTACCAGCAGCGCCGAGATCAGGATGATGCCGATGTACTCACCGACGAAGAACATGCCCCATTTCATGCCGGCATATTCGATGTGGTAGCCGTCGGCCAGTTCCTGTTCCGCTTCCGGCTGGTCGAACGGGTGACGGTGGGTCACGGCGACGCCAGCGATGAAGAAGGTGCAGAAACCGAAGAACTGCGGAATGATGAACCACAGGTTGTTGGCCTGGTATTCAACGATGTCGCGCATGTTGAACGAACCCACCTGCACCACCACGCCCATCAGTGCCAGACCGAGGAACACTTCGTACGACACGGTCTGCGCCGAGGCCCGCAGGCTGCCCAGCAGGGCGTACTTGTTGTTCGACGACCAGCCGGCGAACAGCACGGCATAGACCGACAGGCCGGCCATGGCGAAGAAGAACAGCAGGCCGATGTTCAGGTCGGCCACGCCCCACAGCGGGGTGATCGGGATGACCACGAAGGCGATCAGCAGGGCACTCATGGCCACGACCGGCGCCAGGGTGAAGATCATGCGATCGACGAAGGGCGGGTTCCAGTCTTCCTTGAAGAACATCTTCAGCATGTCGGCGGCGATCTGGAACATGCCGAACGGGCCGACACGGTTCGGGCCGTAGCGGTCCTGCCACCAGCCCAGCAGGCGCCGTTCGACGAAGCTGAGCAGCGCGCCGCAGACCACCACGGCCAGCAGGACCACGATGGCCCGCACGACAGTGAGGATCACATCGATCACTTCGGGGGTGAACCAGCTCATTGTGCTGCCTCCTGCAGACCTTCGACGGATGCACCGAAGATGGCGGGCGGAATGCCGGCCAGGCCTTTGGGCAGCGCAACCAGGCCAGCGCCCAGTTCTTCATTGATACGCAGCGGCAGGCGCAGCGAAACGCCGGCGACGGTCAGGCTCAGCAGCGCGCCGTCGTTGACGCCCAGGCGGTCGGCCTCGGACTTGGCCAGGCCGACGTAGGCGGCAGGGATACGCTCTTGTACCGGGGCGGCGCGCGAGGAACTCTCTTCGCTGCCGAACAGGTGGAAGAACGGTACCGCGGTCCAGGTGCCGCGAGCCGGGTTGAACGCGCCCGGAATGGCGGTGAACCAGTTGAGCTTGTCGCCTTGCGACTCGATCAGACGCACGCCCGGGTCACCGGCACGCAGGTGGCCACCCACTTCGTCCTGGAACTTGTTCCAGGCCTGCGGCGAGTTCCAACCCGGCGACCAGGCGAACGGCACTTGCTGGCGCGGTTCGGCGGAGCCCGAGTAACCTTCCATGGAGAAGGCGAACGCGGTGTCCTTGTCCTGTGGCGTGCGCGGCTCGTGCACGCTGATGTTGGCGCGCATGGCGGTACGGCCGGAGTAGCGCAGCGGCTCGCGGGCCAGCTTCATGCCCTTGATGCGGAACGCGGCGCTTGGCGCGGCGTTGACGATGCCGGCCAGTTGCGGGGCGGCTTCGGCGCAGGCGCTGGTGACGTGGTCCAGCTGGGTCCAGTCCACCGGCTTGTTCAGCAGGGTGGCACGCAGGGCGTGCATCCAGCGCCAGCCTTCGTGGATCTGGATGCTGCTGTCCAGGTACTGCGGGTCGAACACCTGGAAGAAGCGCTGGGCACGGCCTTCCTGGCTGACCAGGGTACCGTCGCCTTCGGCGAAGGAGGCGGCCGGCAGTACCAGGTGCGCGCGGTCCAGAGTGGCGGTCTTGGAGTGGTCGGCAACGATCACTACCTTGGCCGCAGCGAGGGCGGCGTCGACCTTGGCGGCCGGTACGCGGGCGTACAGGTCGTTCTCCAGTACGACGATGGCGTCGGCCTTGCCGCTGATGACCGCGTCCAGCGCGGCGTCGACAGACTCGCCGCCCATCATCGCCATGCCGAGGCTGTTGGCCTCAGGGACGACCAGGCTCAGGGAACCGTTCTTCTCGCGCAGCTTGAGGGCCTTGGCGATGTTGGCGGCGGCTTCGATCAGCGCAGGGTCCGCCAGGGAAGTACCGGCGACCACCAGCGGACGCTGGGCGGCGACCAGGGCATCGGCGATGCGTTGGGCCAGGGCTTGAGCTTCCTGGTCCAGGCCAGTGACGGCCGGAGCGCTCGGGTCGATGGCGTGAGCCACGGCGAAACCGATGCGGGCCAGGTCGGCAGGGGCGGCGTGTACACACTCCTCGGCGACGTCGTCCAGCTTGGTTTCAGCCAGCGAAGCGATGAACAGCGGGTACAGCGCATGCTGGCCGATGTTTTTCACCGCGGCGTCCAGCCATGGTTGGACCTTCATCGACTCGGCCATGGCCTCGGCCTTGCCCTTGGTGGCCTGGCGCACGGCCAGGGCGACACGGGCGGCAGTTTGCGTGAGGTCTTCACCAAGCACGAACACAGCGTCGTGGTCTTCGATGTCGCGCAGGGTCGGGACTGGTAGCGGGCTGTCATTCAGCACGTTCAGCGCCAGGCGCACGCGGGCCAGTTCGCCTGCTTCCATACCGGAGTAGAAGTACTCGGCACCGACCAGCTCACGCAGGCCGTAGTTGCTTTCCAGGCTGGCGCGTGGCGAGCCAATGCCGACGATGGTACGGCCGCGCAGCAGGTCGGCGGCCTTGTCCAGTGCAGCGTCCAGGCTCAGCTTGGTGCCGTCGGCCAGCAGCGGCTGGCGTGGGCGGTCCTTGCGGTTGACGTAGCCATAGCCGAAGCGGCCACGGTCGCACAGGAAGTACTGGTTCACCGAGCCGTTGAAGCGGTTCTCGATGCGGCGCAGTTCACCATAACGTTCGCCGGGGCTGATGTTGCAGCCGCTGGAGCAGCCATGGCAGATGCTCGGGGCGAACTGCATGTCCCACTTGCGGTTGTAGCGCTCGGAGTGGGTCTTGTCGGTGAACACACCGGTCGGGCAGACCTCGGTGAGGTTGCCGGAGAACTCGCTTTCCAGCACGCCGTCTTCAACGCGACCGAAGTACACGTTGTCGTGGGCGCCATACACGCCCAGGTCGGTGCCGCCGGCGTAGTCCTTGTAGTAGCGCACGCAGCGGTAGCAGGCGATGCAGCGGTTCATCTCGTGGGCGATGAACGGGCCGAGGTCCTGGTTCTGGTGGGTACGCTTGGTGAAACGGTAGCGGCGCTCGTTGTGGCCGGTCATTACCGTCATGTCCTGCAGGTGGCAGTGACCGCCTTCCTCGCACACCGGGCAGTCGTGCGGGTGGTTGGTCATCAGCCATTCGACGACGCTGGCGCGGAACGCCTTGGACTCGTCATCGTCGATGGAGATCCAGGTGCCGTCGGAGGCAGGGGTCATGCAGGACATGACGATACGACCACGGGTGTCGTTCTCGTCGGTGTACTGCTTGACCGCGCACTGCCGGCAGGCACCGACGCTACCGAGCGCCGGGTGCCAGCAGAAATAGGGGATGTCGAGGCCGAGCGACAGACAGGCCTGTAACAGGTTGTCCGCACCGTTGACTTCGAGCGCTTTGCCGTCTACGTGGATAGTGGCCATTGTTCAAAGTTCTTCGTTGGCCCGCGTGGGCGGGCGTGGCTAATGGAAATCGGTGAGCCTGCGGCCGGCCTCGAATCGTTCGGGCCGGCCTGCGGGCTGGCGGATGGCACGGACCATCCGCTGCTTCATCTTGTTATGCGCCGACCACGATCGGCTTGGCCAGGTTCGGGCGCAGGGTGTCGGCCGCGCTAGCGGGAGCGACACCGGCCTCGAACTCGGACCGGAAGTATTTGATGGCACTGCCCAATGGCTCGACGGCACCCGGTGCGTGAGCACAGAAGGTACGGCCTGGGCCGAGGAAGTTGACCAGACCCAGCAGGGTCTCGATGTCTTCGGCGCGGCCCTGGCCTTTCTCCAGGGCGCGCAGCATCTTCACGCTCCACGGCAGGCCGTCGCGGCACGGGGTGCACCAGCCGCAGGATTCGCGGGCGAAGAACTCTTCCATGTTGCGCAGCAGCGAAACCATGTTGACGCTGTCGTCGACCGCCATGGCCAGGCCAGTACCCATACGGGTGCCGACCTTGGCGATGCCACCGGCGTACATCTGCGCATCGAGGTGCTCGGGCAGCAGGAAGCCGGTACCGGCGCCGCCAGGCTGCCAGCACTTGAGCTTGAAGCCGTCGCGCATGCCACCGGCGTAGTCTTCGAACAGCTCACGGGCGGTGACGCCGAACGGCAGCTCCCACAGACCGGGGTTCTTCACCTTGCCGGAGAAGCCCATCAGCTTGGTGCCGTGATCCTCGCTGCCTTCGCGGGCCAGTGACTTGTACCAGTCGTTGCCGTTGGCGACGATGGCTGGGACGTTGCACAGGGTCTCGACGTTGTTCACGCAAGTCGGCTTGCCCCATACGCCGACGGCGGCAGGGAAGGGCGGCTTGGAACGTGGGTTGGCGCGGCGGCCTTCCAGCGAGTTGATCAGCGCGGTTTCTTCACCGCAGATGTAGCGCCCGGCGCCGGTGTGCACGAACAGCTCGAAGTCGAAACCGGAACCGAGGATGTTCTTGCCCAAGAGGCCTGCGGCCTTGGCTTCGTCGATGGCGCGATTGAGGTTCTTCGCCGCGGTGGTGTATTCGCCACGCAGGAAGATATAGCCGCGGTAGGCCTTCAGCGCACGGGCGCTGATCAGCATGCCCTCGACCAGCAGATGGGGCTGTTGCTCCATCAGCATGCGGTCTTTCCAGGTGTTGGGTTCCATTTCATCCGCGTTGCACAGCAGGTAGCGGATGTTCATGGATTCGTCTTTGGGCATCAGGCCCCACTTCACGCCCGTGGGGAAGCCTGCGCCGCCACGGCCCTTGAGGCCGGAGTCCTTGACGCTCTGCACGATGTCGTCGGCGGACATCTCGGCCAGTGCCTTGCGGGCAGCGGCGTAGCCGTTCTTCGATTCGTACTCGGCCAGCCAGACCGGCTCGCCGTCGTCACGCAGGCGCCAGGTCAGCGGGTGGGTTTCGGCCGAGCGCGCGATGCGGTTGGCCGGGCCGAAGGAAGTGATGGTCATACGTAACCCTCCAGCAGTTTGGTAACGCCAGCCGGTTGCACGTCGCCAAAGGTGTCGTCGTCGATCATCAGCGCCGGGGCCTTGTCACAGTTGCCCAGGCAGCACACCGGCAGCAGGGTGAAACGCCCGTCGGCGGTGGTCTGGCCGAGGCCGATGCCCAGTTCGCTCTGGATCTGGCTGACCACCGACTCATGGCCGCCGATGTAGCAGACCATGCTGTCGCACACGCGGATGATGTGGCGGCCGACCGGCTGGCGGAAGATCTGGCTGTAGAAGGTGGCCACGCCCTCGACGTCGCTGGCGGGGATGCCCAGCACTTCGCCGATGGCATAGATGGCGCCGTCCGGCACCCAGCCGCGCTCTTTCTGGACGATCTTCAGGGCTTCGATGGACGCCGCGCGCGGGTCCTCGTAGTGGTGCATCTCGTGCTCGATGGCCGAGCGCTCGGTTTCGCTCAGGGCGAAACGGTCGGTTTGGATAAGCGTGCTGTTCATGCTTAGCGGTCCACGTCAGCCATAACGAAGTCGATACTGCCCAGGTACGCAATGAGGTCCGCGACCATGCTGCCTTTGATCACCGAAGGGATCTGCTGCAGGTGCGGGTAGCTCGGGGTACGGATCCGGGTGCGGTAGCTCATGGTGCCGCCGTCGCTCGTCAGGTAGTAACTGTTGATGCCCTTGGTCGCCTCGATCATCTGGAACGACTCGTTGGCCGGCATGACCGGGCCCCACGAGACTTGCAGGAAGTGGGTGATCAAGGTCTCGATGTGCTGCAGGGTGCGCTCTTTCGGTGGCGGCGTGGTCAGCGGGTGATCCGCCTTGTACGGGCCTTCCGGCATGTTGCGCAGGCACTGGTCGATGATGCGGATACTCTGGCGCATCTCCTCGACGCGGACCATGCAGCGATCGTAGGCATCGCCGTTGTGGGCCAACGGCACTTCGAACTCGAAGTTCTCGTAGCCGGAGTAGGGGCGGGCTTTACGCAGGTCGAAGTTGCAGCCGGTGGCACGCAGGCCGGCACCGGTGGTGCCCCATTCCAGGGCTTCCTTGGTGTTGTACGCGGCGACGCCGATGGTACGGCCCTTGAGGATGCTGTTCTGCAGGGCGGCCTTGGTGTATTCGTCGAGGCGCTTGGGCAGCCATTCGACGAAGTCCTTGACCAGCTTGTCCCAGCCGCGTGGCAGGTCGTGGGCGACGCCACCGATGCGGTACCAGGCCGGGTGCAGGCGGAAACCGGTGATCGCCTCGATCACGGTGTAGGCGCGCTGGCGGTCGGTGAAGGTGAAGAACACCGGGGTCATGGCGCCGACGTCCTGGATGTAGGTACCCAGGAACAGCAGGTGGCTGGTGATGCGGAAGAACTCGGCGAGCATGATGCGAATCACGTCGACCTTCTGCGGCACCTGGATGCCGGCCAGCTTCTCGACCGCGAGCACGTACGGCAGGTTGTTCATCACCCCGCCGAGGTAGTCGATACGGTCGGTGTAGGGGATGAAGCTGTGCCAGGACTGGCGCTCGGCCATCTTCTCGGCGCCACGGTGGTGGTAGCCGATGTCAGGGACGCAGTCGACGATCTCTTCGCCGTCCAGCTGCAGGACGATACGGAACGCACCGTGGGCCGAAGGGTGGTTCGGGCCGAGGTTGAGGAACATGTAGTCCTCGTTGGCGCCGTGACGCTTCATGCCCCAGGCTTCAGGGTTGAAGCGTGCCGACTCTTCTTCAAGCTGCTGCTTGGCCAGCGTCAGGCTGTAGGGGTCGAACTCGGTGGCGCGGGCCGGGTAGTCCTTGCGCAGCGGGTGACCTTCCCAGGTCGGCGGCATCATGATGCGGCTCAGGTGCGGGTGGCCGGCAAAGTCGATGCCGAACATGTCCCAGACTTCGCGCTCGTACCAGTTGGCGTTGGGCCAGATACCGGTCACGGTCGGCAGGTTGAGGTCGCCTTCGCTCAGCGACACCTTGATCATCACGTCGCTGTTACGTTCTACCGACAGCAGGTGGTAGAACACGCTGAAATCGGCGGCGGGCAGGCCACGGCGCTGGGTGCGCAGGCGCTCGTCGACGCCGTGCAGGTCGTACAGCATGCTGTACGGCTTGGCGACGCCGCGCAGGAAGCTCAGCACTTCCTTGAGTTGGGCACGTTTTACCCATAATACCGGCATGCCGGTGCGGGTTTCCTGGGCGACGAATGCGTCGGCGCCAAAACGGTTGTGCAGTTCGACGACCACATCCTGGTCGTCAGCCTTGTAGGGCGGAATATAAATAGCGTTGTCCGCTGTCATGGTCTCGGTCGCTTTGGGTCAGCGTTAAGAATGAAGCCAGGCCGCCGGCTCCTTCGGGAGCGGGCGGCAGGTCGCTGGATCAGACTTCGTCGGGGCTGCGCAGGTTGGTTACCGCGATACGCTGTTCGCGACGCAGGTCTTTCTGGGCGGGCATCTCGGCACGGTAGATGCCTTGATCACCGACAACCCAGGAAAGCGGGCGTCGCTCCTGGCCGATCGATTCCTGCAGCAGCATCAGGCCTTGCAGGAAGGCTTCTGGGCGCGGCGGGCAGCCAGGCACGTACACGTCCACGGGGAGGAACTTGTCGACCCCCTGAACGACCGAGTAGATGTCGTACATGCCGCCGGAGTTGGCGCACGAACCCATGGAGATGACCCACTTGGGTTCGAGCATCTGCTCGTACAGGCGCTGGATGATCGGCGCCATTTTGACGAAGCAGGTCCCGGCGATGACCATGAAGTCGGCCTGGCGCGGCGAGGCCCGGATGACTTCGGCGCCGAAGCGGGCGATGTCGTGGGGTGCCGTGAAGGCCGTGGTCATTTCCACGTAGCAGCAGGACAGGCCGAAGTTGTACGGCCAGAGGGAGTTCTTGCGACCCCAGTTGACCGCGCCACGCAGCACATCTTCGAGTTTCCCCATGTAGATGTTCTTGTGGACCTGGTCCTCTAGCAGTTGATCGGTGACGGTTTCCCGCTCACCGACCGGATACTGCTCGTTGGGTGCATCCGGATCGATTCTGGTGAGATTGTATTGCATGCCAAAGCCTCATTGTTTCAGCTTCGCTTGCCGCTTGCGGCGACCTTCGGGAGCCCAATCGAGCGCCCCGACGCGCCATAGGTAGACAAGACCAGCCAACAGAATTGCTATGAAAACGAGTGCTTCGACGAATCCGGTCCAGCCGCTTTCGCGGACGGACACAGACCATGCATACAGGAAGAGGGCTTCGATATCGAAGATCACGAACAGCATCGCGACCAGATAGAATTTGGCGGACAGGCGCAGGCGGGCGCTGCCGACGGGCAGCATGCCGGATTCGAAGGGTTCGTTCTTGGCGCGGCCCCAGGCCTTGCTACCGAGCAGGCTGGACAGGCCGAGCATGAAGGCACACAGGCCGACGACACCCAGGAGGAAGATGGCAAAGCCCCAGTTGTGGGCGATGAGTCCTGCCGAATCGGACATGCTTGAAATCCTTATACAGAGACCCAGCTCTGCAGTCTGAAATAAGTAGAGCGGCGACGTGGTGTCGCAGACGCAGTGACCAAATGTCGCAGCTGAATCAATCGCGCTGATTTTATGGGTAAACCCAGAGCAAGTAAAATTTCCGTTGCAAATTTATTCGTAGGTTTAAGAACAAAAATCATCTCTAACTGGCTGAAACCCTTGATTTTCGGGCATTGCGCGCGGTTTTGTTAATTATGTTTCTTGCCTCGCGTAACGACCGCTTAGTTGTGTAATGATAATTAATATCATTTAGCTTGGGCTGTAATGTTTTAGCGTTTCTGAGCCTTGTAAAGTTCCTCGGGCAATCTGCCCACTTGCAAATGCGAAAAACTCTCGTTCTAGCAGCTTCCGAGGCGGCTCGCACCGCTCTGGGTCAATACTTGTGCAGTTGAGTGCCGCATGACCGAGGCGGCGATCAGCCACTGCCCAAGCCAGTAGCAGAGGATGATCAGGTACTCGGCGGCGGCGAACGGGCTGACGAAGCGGTCGATGCCGATCAGGCTGTCGGAGAACACGAAGGCGCAGGCACCCAGCGCGGCCAGGCCGCCGCAGGCGAGCGCGCGCCAGAGCATGGCGCCGATGGCCAGGGCGTAGAACGCCACCGGTATGAGCAGTGGACCGAGGCCGTGGCTGGCGAGCAGGCTGAACAGCGAGCCGCCGACCACCAGGGCGAAGGCCAGGGCCGGGTAGTTTGGGCGCAACGTGAGCGTGCAATAGCCGCGCAGGTAGGCCAGGTGCGCGCAGAGAAACGCGGCCAGGCCGAACACGAACAGGTCGTGGGGGATGGCCAGCAAGATGTCGCCAAGTACCGAGAAGGCCAGGCCGAGCATGATCCAGCGGCGGTAGGGCGTGGCGGGTGTTGTGCTCAGCCAGGCAATCAGGGCCAGCACCGGAATGGGCTTGACCAGCAGGCCGAGCAGCGCGTTGTCGCTCGCCAGTGCATATAGATAGCAGGCGGCGGCTGCGGCGGCGATGAGGAACAGGTGGCCAGGGCGGGGCATGGGCAGTCCTTGCTATGGGGTAGCCTCAAGCTTAGACCTGATCCCGGATATTGCCCGTTCGCACCTGTTTGCCCAGGCCTGCCTCGAACCGTAGGAGCCAGCCTTGCTGGCGAAGCAGGCGACGCGATGGATGGCACCGGCTGTGCCGGTGTTCGCCGGCAAGGCCGGCTCCTACAGGCGAACAAAAAAAGGCCCAGGGCTTTCGCAAGCCCTGGGCCTCTTTCAGCAAGCCACTATCAGTGGAACTGCTCTTCCTCGGTCGAGCCGGTCAGGGCGGTCACCGACGATGCGCCACCCTGGATCACGGTGGTCATGTCGTCGAAGTAGCCGGTGCCGACTTCCTGCTGGTGCGCCACGAAGGTGTAGCCTTTGCTGGCGTCGGCGAACTCCTGCTCCTGCAGCTTCACGTAGGCGGTCATGTCGTTGCGGGCGTAGTCGTGCGCCAGGTTGAACATGCCGTGCCACATGTTGTGGATGCCGGCCAGGGTGATGAACTGGTGCTTGTAGCCCATGGCCGACAGCTCGCGCTGGAACTTGGCGATGGTGGCGTCGTCCAGGTTCTTCTTCCAGTTGAACGATGGCGAGCAGTTGTACGACAGGATCTGGTCCGGGTATTCCTTCTTGATCGCTTCGGCGAAGCGACGGGCTTCGTCCAGGTCCGGCTTGGCGGTTTCGCACCAGATCAGGTCGGCGTACGGGGCGTAGGCCAGGCCGCGGGCGATGGCCTGGTCGAGGCCGGCACGCACCTTATAGAAGCCTTCACGGGTACGCTCGCCGATCACGAACGGCTGGTCGTACGGGTCGCAGTCGCTGGTCAGCAGGTCGGCGGCGTTGGCGTCGGTACGGGCCAGGATGATGGTCGGCACGCCCGAAACGTCGGCGGCCAGGCGCGCGGCCACCAGCTTCTGCACGGCTTCTTGCGTGGGGACCAGGACCTTGCCGCCCATGTGGCCGCATTTCTTCACCGAGGCCAGCTGGTCTTCGAAGTGCACGCCGGCGGCGCCCGCTTCGATCATGTTCTTCATCAGCTCGTAGGCGTTCAGCACGCCGCCGAAACCGGCTTCGGCGTCAGCCACGATCGGGGCGAAGTAGTCGATGTAACCATCGTCGCCTGGGTTCTTGCCGGCTTTCCACTGGATCTGGTCGGCGCGACGGAAGGCGTTGTTGATGCGCTTGACCACGGTCGGTACCGAGTCGACCGGGTACAGCGACTGGTCGGGGTACATCGACTCGGCCGAGTTGTTGTCGGCGGCAACCTGCCAGCCGGACAGGTAGATGGCCTGGATGCCGGCTTTTACCTGCTGCACTGCCTGGCCGCCGGTCAGGGCGCCCATGCAGTTGACGAAATCTTTTTCTGGGCGGAAGGACGGGTGGGCACCTTCGGTGACCAGCTTCCACAGTTTTTCTGCGCCTTGGCGAGCAAAGGTGTGCTCTGGCTGCAGCGAGCCACGCAGGCGAACGACATCAGCGGCGGTGTAGGTACGGGTCACGCCTTTCCAGCGCGGGTTTTCGGCCCAGTCTTTCTCGAGGGCTGCAATTTGCTGTTCGCGTGTCAGTGCCATGGAAATAAACCTCGTCGCATCGATCTTGAGTGTAATTGTGCTGATGCTCGGATACGCGGGTCAGAGGGCCTGGCGGCTGTGCTGTCCGGGGGAGTGCGGCGGCGAACGGAGGAGGTGCGAAGGGGAAGGGTGTGCAGGCCAGGCGAAGGTGTGCCCTGCAGGTCGGCTCGTGGTTGCCTTGCTGCGGTGCGACGCGATTGCCAGAACTGCGGTGATGCGCTTCCGTCCCTCGGGACAACTTCTTCGTTGCAGTCGCAATCCCGTCGAACCGCCTTATGGGCCGTATGGACACGAAGCGCCTCCGCGGGTGGTGGGGAGGGCGCTCCGAAGACCCTTGCCAGGGCCTCTGATTAGCGGGAGCGAGGCCATCATGCCTTTGCCAAAAAGAGCCTGTCAAATGTTTTGTAGTGCTTTTTTGCGCTTACTACATCTTTGGTCTAATGCGACTCTGCGGTCAGTTTCAAGGCCTTTGGTCGAGGCCTTGAATTGCCTGGATTCAGTCGAGAAGGTCGACTTTGACACGCAAAGTCATGTTTTCACCGCGCTGGGTGCTGTAGGTGCGGCTTGACGCACTGATATCGGCTTGGCTCTGCTGGTTGTATCCGGCCAGGGTGATCCACTCGCCGAGCTTGCCGGTGACGGTCGTGTCGGTGCTTTGTACCTTCACTACATCGGGGCGCTCCTGGCTCATGCGGTCGTTGTTGGTGCTGATCTGCAGGCGCACCGTGTCGCCGCTCAGGCGTGGCGTGACATAGAAACCCTGGGTGACGTTGCGGTACTCGGTGTTGGTTTGCAGGCGCCCGTAGCCGTCGGTGGCGGTGCTGGTGATCGGGACGCTCTGGCCGACCTGGATCAGCGCTGGCTGCCCCTCGCTGGCTTGCACCTGCTGCATGCCGCCATCGCGGTTGCTGGTGCCGTACTGGATGACCCGTGCGTTGCCGTGGTTGTCCTGGAAGTTGCTGTCATTGTTGTCGACGCTGATCAGCAGGCGCTTGGGCGCGGTATCGAGTTGCTGCAGCAGGCTGCGCAGGTCGTCGATGCGCTCGGGGGAGGCGTTGACGATCAGCTTGTCCTCGAAGGTGCTGACGGTGCCGTCCTTGCCCAGGAAGGACTGGGCGGCGGGCAGCAGTTCGGCGCTGCCGCGGTGTTGCAGGGGGATGACCTCGGTGGCGGCCTGGGCGGTTAGGCTGGCGGCCAGCAGCAGGGAGGCGATGAGGGGGCGTAGCGGCATGTCCATGATCTCCGCGGGTGGAATGAACATGATGGCAAATTTGTCGGCATCTTGCCGGGCCTGGATCACAGGCACATGAAAGGGTGGGGTGGTGACTGGCTGCTGCGAGGCAAATTCCGTAACATCAACCCTCGAATTTCAGTTTCACCCGCCCATTGATTTGGCACGCCCCCTGTAGGAGCGGCTTTAGCCGCGATCACCCGCGAAGCGGGTGCCGGGCACCGCGTGGCCTGCATCGCGGCTAAAGCCGCTCCTACAACGGACCCCGGCGCAGCCCGAAGGGCGGGCAATCTCCCACAAAGAAAGTGTGTCGCCTTCGCCTCCTGCACAGGACCCTCATGAAACCTGCTCGTCTACGCGCCGACCTGCTCGCCGGCCTCACCACCTCGTTCGCCCTGGTGCCCGAGTGCATCGCCTTCGCCCTGGTGGCCCACCTCAACCCGCTGATGGGCCTGTATGGCGCTTTCATCATCTGCACCCTGACCGCGCTGTTCGGTGGCCGCCCGGGCATGATCTCCGGCGCAGCCGGTTCCATGGCCGTGGTCATCGTCGCCCTGGTGGTGCAGCACGGTGCCCAGTACCTGCTGGCAACGGTGCTGCTCGGCGGGGTGGTGATGATCCTGTTCGGCGTGTTGCGCCTGGGCAAGCTGGTACGCCTGGTGCCGTACCCGGTGATGCTCGGCTTCGTCAACGGCTTGGCCATCGTCATCGCCCTGGCCCAGCTGGAGCACTTCAAGGAGGGCGGCCACTGGCTCAGTGGTACGCCGCTGTACCTGATGATCGGGCTGGTGGCGCTGACCATGCTGGTGGTCTACTTACTGCCAAAGCTGACCCGGGCGGTGCCGCCGGCACTGGTGGCGATCCTCGGTGTCGGCCTGCTGGTCTACCTGCTCGGCCTGCCGACCCGCACCCTCGGCGACATGGCGCACATCGCCGGAGGTTTGCCGCAATTGGCCCTGCCTGATGTGCCCTGGGACCTCGAGACCCTGAAGATCATCGCGCCCTATGCATTCCTGATGGCCATGGTCGGTCTGCTGGAAACCCTGCTGACCCTCAACCTCACCGACGAGATCACCGAGAGCCGCGGCTACCCGGACCGCGAATGCGTGGCGCTGGGGGCGGCCAACATGGTCTCGGGCCTGTGCGGTGGCATGGGCGGCTGCGCGATGATCGGCCAGACCGTGATCAACCTGAGCTCCAATGGGCGTGGGCGGCTTTCTGGCGTGGTAGCCGGGGTGATGATCCTGCTGTTCGTGCTGTTCCTGTCGCCGCTGATCGAGCGTATCCCGCTGGCGGCGCTGGTGGGGGTGATGTTCGTGGTGGCCCAGCAGACGTTTGCCTGGGCCTCCTTGCGGGTGTTGAACAAAGTGCCGGTGAGCGATGTGCTGGCGATTGTCGCGGTGACAGTGGTCACGGTGTTCACCGACCTGGCCATGGCGGTGATGTTCGGGATCGTCATCGCCGCGATCAACTTCGCCTGGCAGCATGCGCGGGAGCTGTATGCGGACAGCCATGAGGACGGCGAGGGCGGCAAGCGTTACCAGGTGCATGGCACGCTGTTCTTTGCCTCGACCACGCCGTTCCTGAACCAGTTCGACCCGGCCAACGATCCGGTCAAGGTCACCCTGGATTGCCAGCACCTGAGCTTTGTCGATTATTCGGCGATTGCGGCGTTGCAGACCTTGCGTGAGCGTTACGCCAAGGCGGGCAAGCAGCTGCGGGTGGTGCACTTGTCGGAGCGCTGCAAGAAGCTGCTCAAGCGGGCGGGGGAGCAGCATTGAGAGCGCGTGGTGCCTGAGCTGGCGGGTTCGCCGGCAAGCCGGCTCCTACTGGATCGCGTTGTAGGAGCCGGCTTGCCGGCGAACCGCATCATCATTCTCCGCGGTTCTTCTTGACGATGGCATCGGCAATGCTCGCCGGTGCCTCGGCATAGCGGGTGAACTCCATCGTGTAGCTGGCCCGCCCCTGGGTCATCGAGCGCATCGAGGTGGCGTAGCCGAACATCTCGCCCAACGGCACCTCGGCGCGGATCACCTTGCCGGCCGGCGTCTCGTCGCCATCCTGGATCATCCCCCGGCGCCGGCTCAGGTCGCCCATGATGTCGCCCTGGTACTCCTCGGGCGTCACCACCTCGACTTTCATCACCGGTTCCAGCAGCACCGCGCCGCCTTTCTGCGACAGCTGCTTGGTGGCCATCGAGGCGGCGATCTTGTAGGCCATCTCGTTGGAGTCGACATCGTGGTACGAACCGTCGTACACCGCGGCCTTGAGGTTGATCAGTGGATAACCGGCGAGCACGCCGTTCTTCATCTGCTCCTCGATGCCTTTCTGGATGGCCGGGATGTACTCGCGCGGGACCACGCCGCCGACGATTTCGTTGACGAACTCCAGCCCTTCCTTGCCTTCATCGCCCGGGGCGAAACGGATCCAGCAATGGCCGTACTGGCCACGACCGCCCGACTGGCGAACGAAGCGCCCCTCGATCTCGCAGGTGTTGCGGATCTTCTCGCGGTAGGCCACTTGCGGCTTGCCGATGTTGGCCTCGACGTTGAACTCGCGGCGCATGCGGTCGACGATGATGTCCAGGTGCAGTTCGCCCATGCCCGAAATGATGGTCTGGCCGGTCTCTTCGTCGGTCTTGACCCGGAACGACGGGTCTTCCTGGGCCAGCTTGCTCAAGGCGATGCCCATCTTCTCCTGGTCGCCCTTGGTCTTCGGCTCCACGGCCACCGAGATAACTGGGTCGGGGAAATCCATGCGTTCGAGGATGATTGGCTTGTCGATATCGCACAGGGTGTCGCCGGTGGTGACGTCCTTCATGCCGATCAGCGCGGCGATGTCACCGGCACACACGTCCTTGATCTCGGCGCGCTGGTTGGCGTGCATCTGCACCATGCGGCCGATGCGTTCCTTCTTGCCCTTGACCGAATTGAGCACCGCGTTGCCGGAGCTGAGCACACCGGAATACACCCGGGCGAAGGTCAGGGTGCCGACGAATGGGTCGGTGGCGATCTTGAAGGCCAGGGCCGAGAAGGGCTCCTTGTCGTCGGCATGGCGCTCCAGGTGCTTGTCTTCGTGGTCCGGGTCGGTGCCCTTGATCGCCGGGATTTCGGAAGGGGCGGGGAGGTAGTCGATCACCGCGTCGAGCATCAGCGGTACGCCTTTGTTCTTGAATGACGAGCCGAGGATGGTCGGCACGATTTCATTGGCGATGGTGCGCTGGCGTAGGGCTGCCTTGATTTCATCGATGGTCAGCTCCTCGCCATCGAGGAATTTCATGGTCAGCTCGTCGTTGGCTTCGGCCGCTGCTTCGATCATGTGCGCGCGCCATTCATCGGCCAGTGCCTTGAGCTCGGCCGGAATTTCTTCTTCGCGATAGCTGGTGCCCTGGTCGGCGTCGTTCCAGTAGATGGCTTTCATCTTCACCAGGTCGATCTGGCCGATGAAGTTTTCCTCGGCGCCGATGGCTAGCTGGATCGGCACCGGGTGGTGCCCCAGGCGCTTGTCGATCTGCTTGACCACGCGCAGGAAGTCCGCGCCCTGGCGGTCCATCTTGTTGATGTAGGCCAGGCGCGGCACATGGTACTTGTTGGCTTGGCGCCACACGGTCTCGGATTGCGGCTCGACGCCGTCGGCGCCGCTGAACACCACCACCGCGCCATCGAGCACACGCAACGAGCGCTCCACCTCGATGGTGAAGTCGACGTGGCCGGGGGTGTCGATGATGTTGAAGCGGTACTTGTCGGCGAACTGCTTGGTCGAGCCCTGCCAGAACGCGGTGGTGGCCGCCGAGGTGATGGTGATGCCGCGCTCCTGCTCCTGGGCCATCCAGTCCATGGTCGCGGCGCCGTCGTGCACCTCGCCCATCTTGTGGTTGACCCCGGTGTAGAACAGGATCCGCTCGGTGGTGGTGGTCTTGCCGGCATCCACGTGGGCAACGATACCGATGTTGCGGTACAGCTCGATGGGGGTCGTGCGGGCCATGGTCGGGTCACCTGTGGGTGAGGATTCTCCCAAGGTAGCAGAGCGGGAGAATCCTGCCGGGGCGACCGTCAGTCGGCGAGCACCTGCAACTGCCACTGGCCATCGACTTCGCGCGCCAGGCCGCTGGCAGGCAGCAGGGCCAGCAGGCGTTCGTGCAGGGCGGCTTCGGTGAAGGCTTTCAGGGTGGTCATGTCCAGCACGCCGACGGTAATCAGCTCAGCCTTGGTGTAGGACAGCCAGGCCTTTTTCAGTGCCATCAGCACGTCGCTGCCAGTGGTGCTGGCGAAGCGGCGGTGCAGGGTGCGGCCTTCCAGTTCGAAACTGTGGCGGTGCTCGTAGCCGCTCTCGTCGCCGGCGCCCTCGACGCAGCGGTGGCAGCGGCAGGGGCCGTCGCCGAAGGCGTTGCGCAGGTAGCTGTTGAAGTCCACGACGGGCTTGAGGGTCAGGCGTTTGTCGACCTCGAACAGGTCGGCGATCAGGGGTTGTTCGGCGCTCACTCGGTATCCTCGCGTGGTGTGGCGTGCATCGGCGGGCACCCTAACAGATCGGGGCGGGCGAGGCCATGTGCATCGGCGGCTCCCACGGGCAATGCGCAGATCCGTAGGAGCCGGCTTGCCGGCGAACAGGTCGTTGCAGACAACCAGGTGTGGCTGCCGTACCCTAGGCGCCGTTCTACCATCCACTCCACCCGAGGTAACCCGCTTGAGCACCAAGTACCCGTACATCGCCACCGTGACCGTCAGCGCCGAAGACCGTGGGGGCGATACCGAGGCTTCGGAAAACACCAACATGCGCGTCGGCCTCGAGGCGGTGACCGAAGTCCTGAAGAAGGTGCATTTCGTCGGTACGCTCGCGGCACCGGAAAAAGGCGCCACGCACATCTGCGTCACGCTGGAGAACGGCTTGACCTACTACGGCTTGATCGTCAACGGCCACGCCGAACTCGAAGGCGGCTGGATTGCCTTCGAGTGCGACATGCCCACCCCCGAAGAGCTGGGCCTGTAACGTTCAGTTCAGTTCCATGAGGCACTGCTCGAGGATGTCCAGCCCTTCCTCGAGCACTTCAGGCTCAATGGTCAGTGGGGCCAGCAGGCGGATGATGTGCCGTGCCTTGCCACTGGGCATCAGCAGCAAGCCTCTGCTGCGAGCCGTCTCCAGCACCTTGGCCAGCAGCGCCGGTGCCGGGCTGCCGTCCGGGTTTACGAACTCGAGCCCGCGCATCGCGCCGGTACCTGTCAGGCGTCCGAGCCCGGCACACACGCCAGATGCCTGCCAGCGTGCATGACGCGCCATGATGGCCTGTTCCTGGCGCTCGCCCCAGGTGGCGATATTGGTGTCGGTCATCTGCGCTAGGCTCGCCAGCGCCGCCGCGCAGGCGATCGGGTTGCCGGAATAGGTGCCGCCCAGCCCGCCCTTGGGCAGCGCGCCCATGATCGCCTGTCGCCCGACCACCGCACCCAGTGGCATGCCACCGGCAATGCTCTTGGCCAGCAGCAGCAAGTCCGGTTCGATACCCAGCCTGGGGAAGGCAAAGCGCTGGCCGGTGCGGCCAAAGCCGGACTGAATCTCGTCGATGATGATCAGGATCCCGTGCTCGTCGCAGAAGCGCCGAAGGGCTTGGGCGAAGGCGGGGTCGAGGGCGAGGAAGCCGCCTTCGCCTTGCACCGGTTCGAAGATGAACGCCGCCACGTCCTCCACCGCCAGCTCCACGCTGAACAGGCGCTCCATGGCTTTCAGTGCCTGCTCGCAGCTCACGCCGGTGTCCGGGCTGGGGTAGGGCAGGTGATAGACCGGGCCGGGCAATTCGCCCACACGCTGCTTGTACGGCGCGACCTTGCCGTTGAGGTTGAGGGTGGCCAGGGTGCGTCCGTGGAAACCGCCGTCAAAGGCGACGATCGCACGCTTGCCGGTGGCGGCGCGGGCGACCTTGAGGGCGTTTTCCGCCGCTTCCGCGCCGCTGTTGGTGAGCATGCCCGCCAGTGGGTAGCTGACCGGGACGAACTGGCGCAGGCGCTCCATCAGCTCCAGGTATGGGCCGTGGGGCGCGGCGTTGAAGGCGTAGTGGGTCAGGCGCGTGGCCTGCTGCTGGATCGCCTCGACCACGGCGGGGTTGCAATGGCCCAGGTTGAGCACGCCGATACCACCGACGAAGTCGATGTAGCGCTTGCCATCGGTGTCCCAGACTTCAGCGTTGCGGCCATGGGAAAGTGTGATCGGGTGAACGATGGCGATGGATTGGCTGATACTTTCCGGGTTCATGTACGCGCGGCCTGTTTTTCGAATTAGTCATTATCGAAACGTGCCGGGTCTATATTTCGCAAACGAATTAATTGATTGCAGTCATTCCTTTAATTCGTGACCAAGGCTGAAAGCTGTGTTGCTGTTGCTGGCCTCTTCGCGGGTGAACCCGCTCCTACAGGTCTCCCACAAGGATCGCGCAAGGCTTGTCTGGGTGGGATTTATCCGCGAAGGGGCCTGTACAGGCGACATCAATCCCCCTCGGCCACCCGCTCGCGAATCCACTGCACGAACGCCCGCACCTTGGGCACCTCGGCCGCATGCTCGGCATGGGCCATGAAGTGCCGGCCGTTGCTTGCCAGCGGATGATCCCAGGCCACCACCAGCTTGCCTTCGGCCAACTCCTCGGCCACCAGGTAACGTGGGATCAGGGCGATACCACACCCGGCGATGGCGGCGCGAATGCACAGGTAGAAGGTGTCGAAGCGCGGCCCGTGGTAGCTGTTCTGGCTGTGCAGGCCCAAACCCAGGAACCACTCGTGCCAGGCCTCCGGGCGCGAGGCGCATTGCAGCAGGCGGTGTTCGGTCAGGGCCTCGGCGCTGGTGAAGCGCTGCTGCGCCAGCAAGCTGGGTGCGCATACCGGCAGCACTTCTTCACTGAACAGTTCGATGCAGGTTGCCCCCGGCCAGGTGCCCTGGCCGAAGAAAAAGGCGATGTCGGCCTTGGCCTGTACCAGATCGAAGGGCTCGAGTTCGTTGCGGATATCCAGGTGGATACGCGGGTGGCGAACACCGAAGCCCTTGAGCCTGGGCACCAGCCAACGCGCACCGAAGGTGGGCTGGGTGGCGATGCGCAGCACCTCGGTCTCGTCGCCGTAGCTGAGGATGTAGCGGCTGGAGATGTCGATCTGGGTGAGGATCTTGTTCACTTCGGCGAGGTAGAGCGCGCCTGCCGGGGTCAGGTGCAGGCGCCTGCGGATGCGCTGGAACAGTGGGTGGGCCAGCATCTCCTCGAGCTGCGCCACCTGCTTGCTGACCGCGCTCTGGGTCAGGTGCAACTCCTGCGCGGCACGGGTGAAGCTCAGGTGGCGGGCAGCCGCCTCGAAGCATTGCAGGGCGGTGGTGGAGGGCATCAGACGTCTGGACATGGCGAGGTACTACCCAGCGAAAATGGAAGAAGTTCAATCCATGAGGGAATGATGTGCTTCGAAAAGGTCGTTTGTTGAGTCGGCGCCATAGATTAATACTGACCTGGATCAACAATGACAACCCATTGTTCAAAGAGGGGGAAAGTTAGCGACCGGCGTTTCACAACAACAACAACGAGCAACTCCGACCTACAGAATTCTGCTTCAACTTTCAGTCGTCCTTGCGGCGGCCGACCCATTCGAGGGTTCCCCATGGCATCGCCAGACCACAAGAAACAGCGCTCCCTGCAACACGGCCTGACCTCGCGTCAGGTGTCCATGATTTCGATTGCCGGCATCATCGGCGCCGGGCTGTTCATCGGCTCTTCCAATGCCATCGCCACCGCCGGCCCGGCCATTCTCATCTCCTACGCCATGACCGGCTTGCTGGTGTTGCTGGTGATGCGCATGCTTGGCGAGATGGCCATCGCCAACCCCAACAGCGGTTCGTTCTCCACCTACGCCAGCGAGGCCATCGGGCCGTGGGCGGGCTTCACCATCGGTTGGCTGTACTGGTGGTTCTGGGTGCTGATCATCCCGGTCGAGGCCATCGCCGGCGCGGATATCCTGCATGCGTACTTTCCGGGCGTGCCGTCCTGGCTGTTCGCCTTCCTGATCATGGTCGTGCTGGCGGGCAGCAACCTGGTCAGCGTGAAGAATTTCGGTGCGTTCGAGTACTGGTTCGCCCTGGTGAAGGTGGTCGCCATCATTGCCTTCATCGTGGTCTGCAGCCTGGCGGTGTTTGGTTTCTGGCCGCTGGCCGACGTCTCCGGTGTCAGCCGGCTGTGGGACACCGGCGGCTTCATGCCCAACGGTTTTGGCACAGTGCTGGGGGGCGTGTTGATCACCATCTTCTCGTTCTTCGGTGCCGAGATCGTCACCATCGCCGCCGACGAGACCGCCAACCCCAAGGACAAGATCCGCCGCGCCACCAACCTGGTGGTGTACCGCATCGCCATCTTTTACCTGGCGTCGATCTTCCTGGTGGTGTCGTTGGTGGCGTGGAACGACCCGGGGCTCAAGGCGGTCGGTTCGTTCCAGCGGGTGCTGGAGGTGCTGAACGTGCCGGGTGCCAAGCTGCTGGTCGACCTGGTGGTGCTGGTGGCGGTGACCAGTTGCATGAACTCTGGCCTGTACACCGCCTCGCGCATGCTGTATTCGCTGGGGGCCCGTGGCCAGGCGCTGGGCATGACCAAGCGTATTTCCGGTGCCGGTGTGCCGACGGTGGCGGTCGTGCTTTCGACGTTGGCGGGCTTTGCCGGTTGCCTGGTCAACTATGTGTTTCCCGGCAAGGTGTTCGGCTTCCTGTTGTCCACCACCGGTGCCATCGCCCTGCTGGTGTACCTGGTGATCGCCGTGTCGCAACTGCGCATGCGGGCGCGCGCCGAGCGTGAGGGCCGGCCACTGGAACTGAAGATGTGGCTGTTCCCATGGCTGACCTGGCTGGTGATCGGCACCATCGTCATGGTGCTGGGCTACATGCTGTTCAGTGACGCCTACCGCTACGAAACGCTGATGACCGCCGGGGTGACACTGTTCATCCTGCTGGTGTCGCTGACCCAGCGGCGCAATCGGGTCCCGGCGTTGCTCAACACCTGACAGCCGATGCGATCCCTGTAGGCGCCGGCCTTGCCGGCGAACACCGGCACAGCCGGTGCCAGCCTCCGCGTTGCCTGGCTCGCCAGCAAGGCTGGCTCCTACCTGGAAACGGTATTGACGCAGGCGTGGGACGTGGCGCTACCATCGGCCAGTGCTGCCTGCCCAACTCCAACAAGCAAAGGACGCCCATGACCGATTCCCTGCAACGCCTCGCCGCCCCCGAAGGTATCTGCTACGGCTGCGGCTGCGCTCACCCCAGCGGCCTGCATGTGCAGAGCCACTGGGACACCGATAGCATTCACCTGCTATGCCGCCACACTCCCGACGAGACCTTCACCGGCTGGCCGGGCCTGGTCTATGGCGGCTTGCTGGCGATGCTGGTGGACTGCCATTCCAACTGGACCGCCATGGCCTATCACTACCGCGCCGAAGGCCGCGAGGCCGGCAGCCTGCCACGGATCGACTGCGTCACTGGCCAGCTCGGGCTGACTTACCTCAAACCGACGCCGATGGGCGTCGAGTTGCTGCTCAAGGCGCGGGTCGAAGGCGAGGTCGGGCGCAAGAGCCGGGTGATCTGCGAGGTCTGGGCCGGTGATGTACTGACGGTGCTCGCCGACTCGGTGTTCGTGCGGGTCGACACCGAAAAACTCAAGCTCAAGGCCCACCAGCAGGGTTAGGCCCTGGGCGC
This sequence comes from Pseudomonas entomophila L48, assembly GCF_000026105.1. NCBI lineage: Bacteria > Pseudomonadati > Pseudomonadota > Gammaproteobacteria > Pseudomonadales > Pseudomonadaceae > Pseudomonas > Pseudomonas entomophila. The sequence continues at coordinate 3,746,863 of NC_008027.1, read as the reverse complement.
CTGCTTTGTCCGTGTGGGCTGACCGTATCCGTTGCGGTCGGCCTACAGCACGGCCTCCCACCTGATATTTCTGTCATTAGACGCCAACCAAGCCGAAATCCTACCGTCAGCAAGCGCCGTTTCGACGTGACGATTGCTCGGACTGGAGGCGGCATCATGCCCAACGGAAATACCCTGCTAGACGGAATAGAACCCAACCCCGCTCGATACCTGCAAGGCACAGGCCGGGCCGGGAGGAGAATGGCCAATCGCCTGTCGAATTTCCTTACAGCCTAATTGCGAAAAGTCCTATTCGACCGCTGGTTCGCTGGGAATAGTCTGATGCCGTTTTCGCAACAGTCTGTCTTGGGTGCTCGCGTATTCCTGATGCCGGAAAGGACTCCGTCTCCGCGTCGCAGCCGGTTTTATGACGAGAAACCAAGACATTTCCTACGTATTCAGTCCAATTCCGGTGATGAGCGAAGCTCGCCGATCGCCGGTTCGCGTACGCAGCACAGGAGTTTTTCCATGCGTGTCCGTTTTAACCGCAAGATTTTGCCGCTGGCCGGCCTGCTCATGATCATGGGCGGCTGTGCCAGTGTCACGGTCCCCACCGAGCAGATCGAACTCACCCGCAGCGCTGTCAACCGCGCGGTCGCCGCCGATGCCACGCAATACGCGCCGGTGGAGATGCGCGCCGCCCAGGACAAGCTCGGCGCCATGGATCGTGCCTTCGGCGAGAAGCGCTACGAGCAGGTCCGCACCCTGGCCCAGCAGGCCGAGGCCGATGCCCGCCTGGCCGAAACCAAGGCCCGGGCACAGCGCACCGTAGAACAGCTGAAAACCGCGGAAAAAGGTATCGAGGTGCTCAAGCATGAAATGCTCACCGAGCCGGGTGCCGTCCCAACGAAATCTGGCCAGTAAGGAGCCGAACATGTCGAAACGTTATCTGCTGCCGGCCATGTCCGTGCTCGCCCTGGTGATCGCCGGCTGCGCCGCGACCCCGGAAAGCCCGCGCCTGGTGGAGGCCCGCGAAGCCTTCTCGGCCCTGCAGGGCAAACCGGAGTCTCATCGTATCGCCGCCTTGGAAACCCAGCAGGCGCAAGCCGCGCTGGGCAAGGCCGAGGAGGCCTCGTTGGTCAGCCGCAAGTCGCCCGAGGTCGAGCAGCTGGCCTACCTGGCCAACCGCAGGATCGAGACGGCCGAGGAAACCATCCGCCTGCGCACGGCCGAGGCTGGCATGCGTGGCATCGAAGCCCGGCGTGCCGAGGCGCGCCTGGAAGTCCGCACCGCCCAGCTCAATGCACTGAAGGCACTCAAGGGCAAGGAAACCGACCGTGGCACCGTGGTGACCTTCGGCGATGTGCTGTTCGACACCGGCCGCGCCGAGCTGCGCAGCCACAGCCACGACGATATCCAGCGCCTGGCGCAGTTCCTGCGGGATAACCCTGAGCGCAAGGTACGGGTCGAGGGCTTCACCGATTCCACCGGTGGCGACGCCTTGAACCTGCGGTTGTCGGAGAACCGTGCGGCGGCCGTGGCCCACGCGCTGCGTCGCCAGGGTGTGGACCCAGCGCGTATCGTCAGCGCCGGTTACGGCAAGGCGTCCCCTGTGGCGAGCAACGCCGACGCGCACTCGCGTCAGCTCAATCGCCGGGTGGAGGTGATCGTTTCCCGCGACGCGGAACCGGTAAGGACGCGTTACTGAGGTTTGGAGGCGATCCGGTGCAAACCGGGTCGCCTTTTCATTTGCACCGCCCCGGCGGGGCTGGCATTGTCGGAGGCGATCCGGACGCCCGACAGGATGTTGCCATGCCCTACCAGATCCGCCCGGCCCGCGACGCTGACAGCAGCGCCCTGAGCCATGTCGGCCAGGCCACCTTCGCCCTGGCCAGCCCTCCCGACAGCGCCCCCGCCGCGCTGCAGCACTATATCGCCCACAACCTTCAGCCCGAGCATTTCCTGATGCACCTGCAGCATCCGCACAAGCGCCTGCTGGTGGTCGAGCAGGCGGGGCAGGTGGTGGGTTACAGCATGCTCGACCTGGCGCCTGGCCGCCTGGACATCACCGCCGCCTACCATCGTGTGGAGATCTCCCGCTTCTATCTGTTGCCCAGTGCCCATGGCACGGGTGCTGCGCAACGGCTGCTGGAGGCGACCCTGGTCCACGCCCACGGTACGGTGCGCCTCACCGTCAACGAGCTCAATGCGCGGGCCATCCGCTTCTACCAGCGCAATGGCTTTCGCAAAGTGGGGGAGGCGGTCTTCCCGTGTGGCGAGGAGCGCCATCGTGACTGGGTGATGGTCAGGGATGCCGCGTTGTCCACCAACCCTATACAACCAAGGCCTGAACATGACTGATCTGTCCGCGTTCTCCATTACCCGCAAGTGGCCGGCCCAGCACCCCGAGCGGCTGCAACTGTATTCACTGGCCACGCCCAACGGTGTAAAGGTCTCGATCATGCTTGAGGAGATCGGCCTGCCGTACGAAGTGCACAAGGTCAGTTTCGAGACGGACGACCAGCTGAGCCCCGAGTTCATCTCGTTGAGCGCCAACAACAAGATTCCGGCGATCCTTGACCCGGATGGCCCCGGTGGCCAACCGCTGCCGTTGTTCGAGTCGGGGGTGATCCTGCAGTACCTGGCCGAGAAGAGCGGTCAGTTGCTGAGCCACGATCCGGCCCGGCGCTACCAGACGCTGCAGTGGCTGATGTTCCAGATGGGCGGCATCGGGCCGATGTTTGGCCAGGTGGGCTTCTTCCACTTCTTCGCGGGCAAGGACTACGAGGACAAGCGGCCGCGGGATCGTTACGTCAACGAATCGAAGCGCTTGCTGGGCGTGCTGGATAGGCACCTGAAGGGGCGTGAATGGATGGTGGACGCGTACAGCATCGCCGATATCGCCATCTTCCCCTGGGTGCGCAACCTGGTGGAGCGCTACAACGCGCGGGATTTGGTGGGGTTCGATGAATTCAAGGAGGTTCAGCGGGTGCTGGCCAACTTCCTTGAGCGCCCGGCGGTGCAGCGTGGTTTGAAGATTCCAGGCTGAATACTTGCCCTTGTAGGAGCCAGCCTTGCTGGCGAACGGCGGTGTATGCGGTTCGCCAGCAAGGCTGGCTCCTACAGGTCAGAAGAGCTGGTTGAGCAGCCAGTACAGGCTCCCGGCCAGCAGCATCGCCGCTGGCAAGGTCAGCACCCAGGCCATCAGCAGGTTGACCAGGGTGCGTTTCTGGATGCCTGAGCCATTGGCCACCATGCTACCGGCCACACCGGAGCTGAGCACGTGGGTGGTCGACACCGGCAGCCCGAACATGTCCGCCGCACCGATGGTGCACATCGCCACCACCTCGGCCGAGGCGCCCTGGGCATAGCTCAAATGGGTCTTGCCGATTTTTTCACCCACCGTGACCACGATGCGCCGCCAGCCGACCATGGTCCCCAGGCCGAGGGCGATGGCCACTGCCACCTTGACCCACAGCGGGATATAGCGGGTGGCGTCGTCGAGCTGGCGCTTGAACAACTGCACATGACGGCGGGTGTCGGCGTCGAAGCGGGCCAGCTGGTGCTTGTCGAGCAGGCGGATCGCCTCGCTGGTCAGGTACATGTCGTTGCGCACGTTGGCCATGGCCTCGGCGGGCACACGCTTGAGTGAGCCGTAGCCTTTGACTTCCTCGCCGATCATGCCGGTCAGCTTGGCCAGGGCGGGGACCAGTTCCGGGCTGGCCTTGGGCGCGCTGATGAAGTCGGTCAGGGCCTGGCGCGGGTCGTCGGGCGCCGGCTGCGGCGCGTTGCGCACCAAGGCCTGGCGGGTCACTTCGGCAACCGCCGAGAACTGCAGGGCCTGCTCGTTGGGCATGGTCTTGTTCAGCGCATAGGCCATTGGCAGCGTGCCGACCAGGATCAGCATGATCAGGCCCATGCCTTTCTGCCCGTCGTTGGAGCCATGGGCGAAGGACACGCCGGTGCAGGTAAGGATCAGTACGCCGCGGATCCACCAGGGCGGCGGGGTCTGGCCTTCCGGCGCCTGGTACAGCTCCTGGCGCTTGACCAGCGCGCGCAGGGCCAGCAGCAGCAGGGCGGCGCAGGCGAAACCGATCAACGGCGAGAACAGCAGGGCGTAGCCGACCTTGCTGGCCTGGGCCCAGTCCACCCCGCTGGTGCCATCGCGCCCGTGCATCAGCGCGTTGGCCACGCCCACGCCGATGATCGAACCGATCAGGGTGTGCGAGGAGGAGGCCGGCAGGCCCAGCCACCAGGTGCCCAGGTTCCAGATGATCGCCGCCAGCAGCAGGGCGAAGACCATGGCGAAACCAGTGGTCGAGCCCACCTGCAGGATCAGCTCGACCGGCAGCAGGGCGATGATGCCGAACGCCACCGCGCCGCTGGAAAGCAATACGCCCAGAAAATTGCACAACCCGGACCACACCACCGCCACCGGTGCCGGCAGCGAGTGGGTGTAGATCACCGTGGCCACGGCATTGGCGGTGTCGTGGAAACCGTTGACGAATTCGAAGCCCAGGGCGATCAGCAGGGCCAGGCCCAGCAGCAGGAATGGGGTGGCGGTGGTGACCACGGTGCCGCTGGCGCTGACGTCCTGTTTGAGGCTCCAGAAGGTGTAGGCCAGGCCGGTGAGAAGCAGGCCGATGAACAGGGTGAGGGTGGCGCGGCTGGGTTTGTGAGCAAGCTGGGGGCGTGAATTGCGGTGGGTCAGTTGCGGCTGGCTGGCCAGTGACGGGGTTGCCATGGGGGCTCCGGTTGGCGTCGGGCAAGGGTGCCGAAGGCTTTCAGCATAGAAACAATTCGTTACTAGTGCGTGACCTCGGTCAATGAACACCCTAGGCTTGCTGGAGTGAGATGTCGCACAGGTGCCCGATGATTCGATGCAAGCGTGTCTCCGAAGCGGCATTGCCGAGCGATGGCCAGCGCGTGCTGGTCGATCGCCTGTGGCCGCGCAACATGCGCAAGGATGAGCTGCAGGCGCTGTGGCTGTGCGAGGTGGCGCCTTCCGACGCACTGCGCAAGGCGTTCCATGCCGCAGAGCTGGATTTCGCCGGTTTTACCCTGTGCTACCAACAGGAGCTGGCCGCCCATCCCGAGCACTGGTACCCGTTGTTGGACCTGGCCGACAAGGGTGTCTTGACCCTGCTGTATGCCGGCAAGGACACCGAGCACAACAATGCCCAGGTACTGGCCCGCTGGCTGGAAGACGAACTGGAGCGGCGTGGTCCGGGCAGCTCGCCGGTTTGCTATGCCCCTGAAACCCCCTGACCTGTGTGTTCGATAATGCCCCTTCAACTGATCCCCGCCACCGATAGCCACCGCACCTTCGCCCGTGACCTGACCCGCCGCGCCATGCTGCCGTACTACCGCGAATTCGACTTGCTATGGATCGAGGAAGCCTTCGACGAGGCCTGGGGTTGGCGCGAGCAGTGGCTGGTGGTCGAGTACGACCAGGTGCTGGGCTTCTGCAGCCTGAGCCAGGACCGCCAGGCGTTGTACATCCGCGAGTTGCACCTGCTGCCTGAACATCGTGGCCGGGGTATCGGCGGCTGGGTGCTGGAACACCTGGCCAGCTGGACGGCGCAGCGGCGCTTGCCGTTGCTGCGCTTGACGGTGTTCAGCAGCAACCCGGCGCGGCGCCTGTACCAGCGCCGGGGTTTCGTCGAGGTGGGCATGGACGAATGCTTTGTGCGGATGCAGCGCCCGGTGGCTTGATGCGATCCTTGTAGGAGCGGCTTCAGCCGCGATCACCCGCGCAGCGGGTGCCAAGCACCGCGTTGCCTGCATCGCGGCTGAAGCCGCTCCTACAGTGACACACTCGGATAATCTGGCTTCGCGCCACCGTTGCCTCCAGCACCTGCCCCTGCAACGGCAGCAGGTCGCCAATCAGCAGGTTCTGCAGCAATGCCTTGCCATCGAAAGTATTACGCCCCAGCTCGACCTCCCGAACCCCCTCGACCCGCATCACCGCCTTGCCTACCTGCCCCAGGCGATTGCCGCTGATCAGCAGCGGCCCTGGCAACGGCGCGGCGTTGCGCAGGCTGACGGCGTACTCCTGGGTATTGCCGATGCGGTTGCCTACCAGCGCGAACGCCGCAACTTCACTGGCGTCAACCGCGCTACCCTGGCTGCTGGCCAGCAGGTTGTCGTCGATAAGCAAGGGGGCTGACGGGGTAGGCGCAAGGTTGCGCAATTGGATGCCATTGCCGCGGCTGTCGCCGATGCGGTTGCCGGCCACCAGCACGGCGCCGCGCTGCTCGCTGATTTCGATGGCCGCCTTGGTGGCGCCGAGGATCAGGTTGTCCTGCACGCTTGCCCGGGTTTGCCCGCGCAGGCGCACGCCGCTGTTGTTGGCGATGCCACGCAACTGGTTACCGCTCAGGCTCAGCTGGCTGTCACGGACGTCGATGGCGTATTGCTGCGAGTGCTCGAACTGGCTACCTGTGATGGTCGCCTGGCTGTGTTGCAGCTCAACGGCGCTGGACAGCTCGTTGAACTGGCTGTTCTCGATCAACACCGTGGCCGGGCGGGTGGTGCTCGGCTGCTGGGTACTGAGCGCAGTGCTCAAACCACGGGACAGGTTGGCGTTGTAGCCCAGGCGCCTGAGCGTAGAGTCGACCACTTGGGTGTGGCTGCCGGCCCAGGCCATTACGAACGGCCGCCAGGCGCGGTCGGTGTTACTTGGCTTGTCGCCGGCCATGCTTTCCACTGTCGAGTGGTTCAAGCCCAGCCAGCCCTGGTTGATCAGGGCGGTGCCGGAGACGGTGTAAAGGTAGAGGTGCGTGTCCTCCAGCACCAGGCCGGCATCTGGCCCGATCATCAGCGGATAACTCAACAGGTAGCCATCTTTATAGCGCTTGAGGATACGGGCATCGTTCAGCGCATCATGCAGTTGCGCCAGGGTGATGCTGCCCCCTCGCAGCATCACGGCCTGCGGATGGTGTGCCTGGTAGCCGGCGATGGCGCGGAACAGGCCGTTGTTGACGAAGGGCTCGAACGGCCAGCTGCCGGCCTGGGACGAGAACATTGGTTGCAGGGTGACGCTGGCGCGGCCTGGTGGTTGTGGGCGGGTGGCCTGTTCGAAGGCCACGGCCTGGTGCGCTTGCTGACGCAGCTCAGTCAGTTGTCGTTGGTGTTGCTCCAGAGACAGGGTTTCGATGACGGGCGCAGCCTGGACGGTGCTTGCCAGCAGCAGGGCGGCCAGGCAGTAAAGGCGGGTAAGGGGGGCCATGGGAGCATCCTTGTTCAAGGCAGGTTGGAATAGGCCGGCTTCAGCGGGCCGCCGATCTGGCTGTAGTTGTCCACCTCGCCATCTTCTTCGTCGTACAACTGGCGGGCCAGGCGATGGCCGGGCGCTCGGGCGAGGAAGGGAATCAGCCAGGCCAGCTTGTAGGGGGCGACCCTGGCTTGGTGCTTGCCCTTGAGCTCGGGCAGGGTGTCCGGTTCGAGCACGCTGCGGGCGGCGAAACGGGCCAGGCGGTCCAGGGTCTGCTGGTCGTCGTCGCTCCAGGCCAGGCCGTTGACGCGGGCCGATTCGCTGAGCAGCACCAGGGGCACCAGGGCGTACTGGCTGTAGTTGGCGGCCAGCTTGCTGCGCGCCACTTCAAGCGGCAGGTAGGCATAGTCGCCACGGCGCACGGCCTGGGCCAGGCCCCGGCGCAGGTTGCCGTCGGCCCAGCGGATGAAATCATCACGGCCCACCAGCATGCCGGTGGCGGCCACCGCCCACGCGGCCCAGTAGTCGTGATTGTTGAAGTACACGGTGGTGGAGGTTCGCCGTGGATCGTATTCACGAATCACCTGTTCGCCGAGCAGGGTGAACCATTGCTGCTGCGTGGCGCTCAGCCGTACCTTGCCATCGGCGGCGGCCTGGGTGAGCAACACGCTGCCGGCCATGGCGGCCAATGCCCATTTGCGCGCGGCCATGCCGGTGTTGCTGGCGTCCGGTGCGAGCAGGGCGCCGGCCTTGGCCCAGTGCTCCAGCCACTGGGCCTGGCAGGCCAGGGCGAGGTTGGCTTGCTTGGGCTTCTTTGCCTGCTGGAAGCGTTTGCCGGCCTGGACCAGGCCGGCGATGAACGGCTTGATCTGCCCGGCGATGCGTTCGCTGTCGGTGTCGGGGCTGGCGCGCAGGGTGGATTTGCTGGCGTCACGCGGGTCGTACTTGCTTTGCAGTTGCAGGCTGCCGGTGTAGGGCGGTGGGGGCTCCTTCGGGCAGGGCAGGGTGCGGTAGTCGGCGATCATGGTCGATTGCGGCGTGGCGCGAGGGGGCCAGATCGGTTGGGCCGCTTGGGCTTGGGGGAGCAGCAAGGCCAGCATGATCAGGGTTGAAAGGCCTGGGGCCGCTTTGCGGCCCATCGCCGGCAAGCCGGCTCCTACCCCAGGTGTGCGATCCCTTGTAGGAGCCGGCTTGCCGGCGATGGGCTGCAAAGCAGCCCCAACGCTTCCGATCACAGACATAGCCGCGTCTCCACTTCGGTAGCGGCGGTGCCGGCCTTGGTCGGCTCGAGAAACACCGAGAGCAGGTTGGCGCCGGCGAACTCAGGTGCCTTGCTCAGCTCCAGGTAATACTGGCCACCGCTCACCGCCGCCTCACGGCGGAACCACACCTTGTCGCGGGCGCCGTTGTCGTAATAGACGATGAGGTAGAAGTCCTTGACGTTCCTGTCGCTCAGGCGGATATCGAGGAAGCCGTTGGACAGGGCCTGGCGTGCACTGCCGGCATTGCTCAACAGCTCGATACGTTCGCCGACCGTCAGCGCCGGGCGTTGCAGCTTGGTGGCCAGCACGGCTTGCGACGCCTTGCAGCCCCCTTGTATCGCCGGCACCAGTTGGCGGTACATCAAGGGTGAATCCAGCCGGTAGTTGGCCGGCAGTTCCCAGATGATCAACTTGGGCGGCGCCGCGGGCTTGTAGTCGGCAGACAGCAGGTACTCCAGCAGCGAGCCGTCCTCGCCCACGCCGGGCAGGGCGTAGTTGAGGATATCCACCTCCAGGTACTGCTTCAGGTAGCCGTCGAAGTTGAACTGCTTGCTCTCGTCCTCACGGGCCGCGGCGTTGCTGTCGCCGACCAGGATCACCTCGGGGTCGGGTGCGTCGTCGAACAGGGCCTCGCTGTCGTTGGCCACCGGCACGGTCTGGTAGCCGCGCACGTACTGGAAACCGTAGTTGTTGCCGCAGATGTAGCTCAAGGCCAGGTTCAGCGTGCCATCCTTGGGCACCATCACCCCGGGCTCGGTGTGGTACTGCTTTTTCGTCAGGCCAGCATAGAACGGTTGGCGACGGATCTCCTCGGCCATCAACCTGGCCGTGGCTTCGGCGCCGGCTGGGGTCCAGTGGTGGTCGCGGCGGAAGAAATACTCGCCCTTGGGCGGCTGGCGCACCAGCTGCATCATTGGCGCCACCACCGCGCCGCCCTGGCGCAGTTGCCCCAGATAGGCGTCAAGGTTGCGGCTGGCGCGGTCGTAGTCGAAGCCGTGCAAATGATCGGGTTGGAGCTTGTCGCGGTGCATCAGGCCACGGGTCGGCTGGATAGCCATGGCCACCTGGATGCCCTGGCGGTGAAACGTGGCCATCAACCGGGCGAACTCCGGGCGCATGGGCGCGGGGATGCCGAAATCGTTGGTCAGGTCGACCATCGAGCGGAACAGCCAGCGCGCCTTGCCGGGGACGATCTGGCGCATCAGCTTCATGCGCCCTTCGGCATAGTGCTGCGGTTCGGCCAGGGCCGGGCAGGCCATGCAGCGCAGGTTCTCACAGCCGGGCGTGGCGGGTTCGGCGGCCTGGCCCGGCAGGCTGAGCAGCGCGAGGGTGGCCGCCAGGCCGAGGGGGAGGAGGGTGTTCATGGGCCAGTCATCCTTGCGTTCGGCGTTGCGTCACTCGGTCGGGTCGATACTGTTTGCCAGGCTCAAGCTGCGGTTGCCAGGCAGCAGCACATAGCTGTAAGAGCGGCCTTTCTTCAGGAACAGCTCGTCGAAGCTGGCCACCTCCTGGTCATTCACATAGGCGGCGAAGTCGATCTTGATCTCGTTGACCATGCGAGCGCCGGTCTGGCCGTTGGCCAGGGCCTTGACCACCTCATGCTTGCCATCGGCGGTGCGCAGCGTGGCCTGGGCCGGGGTCAGGTTGTAGAAGGCCACCTGGGCCTTTTTCGGTTCGTTGACGTACTGGTCGGCGATCAGGTTCAACTGCTTGCCGTCGTACACCACGGTGCTGGCGGCGTTGGCCGCCAGGGTCGGCTCGATGGCGTTGGCGCCGACGCCGATCTTGTGCGCGCCCGCCGGCACGAAGCGGTAACCCCCGAGCTGCCCTGGGGCGACCTTCTGTGGGTTGACCTTGCCGCTGAGGGTCACCTCGATGTTGGCGTCGGACAGGTTGAGCACGCGCACGAACGCCGAGTCGGCCGGTGCCACGGCGTCATACAGATCGGCGTTGCCTTCGGCGGCCAGGGTGGTGTGGCTGGCAGCAATCAGGGCGACGGCGGTGAACAGGGGTGAAGGCTTCATCAAGTGCTCCTTTGAACGTCAGAAATGCCCGGGTTGGGCGGTATGACGGGTTGTGTCGGGGCGGTGCGCGAGCAGGGTGCGCAGGGGAAACTCCCAGATCACCGTGTCGATCCGTGGGTCTTGCAACTGGTCGCTGGCCAGGAACTGGTTCATCGCCTCGAACGGCCCGCGGGCCTCCACGGCGACGGACAGCAGGTCGCGGTTGAGTGCTTCCTTGAGGAAGCCGACGAAGTTCCAGTCGTCGATCTTGCTGTAGCTGGTGCCCACCAACAGCAGGCTCTGGGTCTGCTCGGCGAACAGTTCGTCACTGGTCTGCTCGGCCTTGAGGGTCTCGTACAGCTCGATCAGGCTGGGGCCGAACTGCGGCGCCAGGCGCGCATGGTCGAACTGCAGGTAGTTCATCAGGTCGCCCTTGACCTGTTTCTCGCCGGTCTTGTGCGACACATACACCTGGTCACCCAGCAATTGCGGGCGCTGGCGGGCCAGCTCGTAGGCGGACAGGCGCGCGCCGTCCGGGCTCCAGTGGGTGTCGGACTTGAGGAACAGCGCTGGCCCGGACAGGTTGCGCAGGTAGGCCTCGCGCAGCGCCACCACATCCAGCTGCCGGGCCTGCAGGTCAGTGACGAAGCGTGCGTAGAGGCTGGATACCCTCGGGTCGAAGGCGCGCTGGGCGTGCTGGGCATAGATGTCCAGCTTCATTGGCAGCGGCAGCAGCACCAGGTGCTTGCCATGGCTGGCCAAGCGCTGGGCGACCTGGGTGATCTGTTGCAGTTGGCTGGCCAGGTTGGCGTCCAGGTCGTTGGGCACGCGGTATTCCTGGCCGGTGTAGAGCCAGCCGTGCTTGCCCAGCACCACGCCCTGGGTGCCCTCGCCGAACAGTTGGAACTGGGCGTCTGCCCATAGCCCGATCGACGGATCGCGCAGGAAGAAGCGCTTGTCGTAGGCCTGTTCGAACGTGCGCAACAGCTTGCCGTCGACGAATAGGTTCCAGGCGTCGGTCTGGTTGCGGGCGAAGCTCACCACAGGGGGCAGCGAATAGACGAACATCGCCGCCAGCACCAGGGCGAAGAGCACACCGTTGGCCTTGCTGGCCGATTTCATCACTGGGTACATGTGATTCCCACAGAACATAAAGTTGATTCGTTGATCGACGCACCCCAGCAGGGATCTCCTAGAACTGGAAATACAGGAACGGCGAGAACGAACTGGCCGCCAGGCTGCTCAGCGCCAGCAGGAAGCCGCCCCACAGCAACAGGCTGTGCAGCACACCCACATGGCGCATGAAGTAGCCGTCCTGGTTGCCGGCGTAGAACCGCACGTTGTTGATCCCCGCCAGCACCAGCCACGCCAGCGCCACCACGGCGAAACTCATGGCCATCTTCGAGGCCCCCAGTACGTAGAGCTCCAGCGAACCTAGGCCGTTGAAGCCCAGCAGCGCCTGGTAGATGGCGAGGCTGTGGCGCAGGTCCATGGTGAAGAACAGCGGCATGCTGAAGGTGATCAGCAGCGCCGTGCGCAGGTTGCGCCCCAGGCGGTAGGGCGTGTTGAGCTTGGTGGCCAGGCCGAACGTGCGCTCCAGCACCATCCCCACCCCGAAGAACAGCCCCCAGCAGATGAAGGCGAAGCTCGCGCCGTGCCACAGCCCGGATAGCAACATGGTCCAGACCAGCGCCGGCAGGGCGCCGGCCACGCGCTTGCGCACCAGTGGCAAGTACACGTAGTCGCGCAGGAAATGTGCCAGGGTCATGTGCCAGCGCGACCAGAACTCGGTGATGCTCTGCGAGACATAGGGCTGGTTGAAGTTTTCCGGGAAGCGAAAGCCCATCATCAGCGCCAGGCCCAAGGCCATGTGGCTGTAGCCGGCGAAATCGAAGTACAACTGCAACGTCGACACCACCAGGCCGAACCAGGCATCGCTGAATTGCAGTGTGCCTTCGCCGACGAACAGCGCGTTGATCGGCGCCAGGCGGTCGGCGATCAGCACCTTCATGATGAAACCGAGCATGAAGCGGCACACGCCCAGGGAGAACAGCTCCATGGAGTGACTGCGCTGGCGCAGCTGCGGCGCCAATTGGCTGTAGCGCAGGATGGGCCCCGCCACCAGGTGCGGGAACAGCGCGACGAAGGCGGCGAAGTCGATGAAGCTGCGGGTCGGCGTGGCATCCTTGCGGTAGATGTCGACGATGTAGCTCAGGGCATGGAATACGTAGAACGATATGCCCAGCGGCAGGAAGATGTGCTCCAGGGTCCAGGTATTGATGCCCAGCGGCGCCAGCAGCAGGGCCAGCACCTCGGCGCCGAAATTGGCGTACTTGAAGTAGCCGAGCGTGGCCAGGTTGCCGGCCACGCCAAGCCACAGCAGGCGCAAGGCCCCGCGTTTGTCAGCGCTGTCCAGGCGCGCCTTGATGCCCAGGCCGAAGCCGTAGTTCCAGGCGGTGATGGCGACGAACAGCAGCAGGAAGTCCGGGCGCCACCAGGCGTAGAAAATGTAGCTGGCGGCCACGATCACCAGCGAGCGCCACCGCGGCCGGGCCAGGTAGTAGATGGCCAGGAACAGGGGCAGGTAGAGGAACAGGAACACGTTGGAAGCGAAGATCATGGCGGCCCGTCCTCAGTAGCTGATCACCAAGCCGACGCTCAGCTGGTAGTCGTCGCCGGTGTCCAGCGCGCTGCCTGCGTTGAGGTAGCTGGCGCTGACCAGGGTGTTGATATCCAGGTGCTTGCCGTCGAGGGCAACCGGGAACATTTTCCAGTAGTAGTTGAGGTCGATCATCTGCCCGACGTTGTCGCCCTTGCCGTGCAGGCCGGCGTCGAGTTCGCCCTGGCGCCGGGCGCGGGCATCGGCGGCCAGGCGGATCGGCAGGGCGCCGCCCGGGTCGCGCAGGTTGAGCTGGGTGACCCGCAGGTCCAGGGCGCTGCGCGGGGTGGGGCGGGTTTCCAGGGCGATGCCGTAGTAGCTCAGGTTGCGCAGGTCGAGGGCAACGAACGCGCTGGTCAGGCGCGTGCTGTAAGCGCCCTGGCGGGTGATGCGGTCGGACTGGATCGGGTTCAGGCGAAAACCGTCGTTGTCGTTGTCCGGCTTGTCGGTCAGGCCGCCGCGCAGGGCCACACGTGGGGTCCACGGCAGGGTGTCGAAGCGCTTGCCGACCTCGCCCAACGCCGCCCAGCCGCGGCTGCTGTGCCCGGTGGTGGTGATGCCGTTGCCAGCAGTGTTGTCCATCTTGCCATCCAGCGCCGCCAGTTCCAGGTGGTAGTCGCTGGCCAGCGGCAGGTGGTCGCCCTTGAAGAACAGCCCGTAGCGCCAGCCTTTGAAGTCGTAGCGGTCATCGATGTTGTGGCCGCTGCGGTCGTTTTCCTGCATCAGGCGCAGGCCGGCCTGGTTGTTCGGGCTCCAGCGATAGGCGTACTGGCCCATGAGGTAAAGCGTGCGTTCCTCGCTGGCGGCCAGCGAGTTGACGTCGGTGTTGTAGTTGCGAAATTTCTGCCCGACCGCGACGAAGGCGTCGGAGAAGGTGCCCTGGTAGTTGAAGCGCAGCGACTCCAGGCTGTCGTCCCACCAGATGCCGTAGTCGTCGGAGAAACGCTGGCGGCCGAACGACAGCGAAAAGCGCGGGTCGTCGCCAATCAGGTTGCGCTTTACATACAGCTCGCGTAGCTCGGCGTACCAGCCCTCGGGCTGCTCGCGCTCGTTGTTGTTGGTCGATTCGTTGGCCAGGTTGCTCGACTGGCTGGAATCGTAGTTCAGCCACAGGCGGCCGTAGACCATCCACCTGGCCCAACGTTTTTCCGGCGAGTACCAGGCGAACGATGGCTCGTAGCGCAGGCTGTAGAAGGTCTCGCGATCACGGCCGACTTGCGAGTCCTGCGGGCCGTAGCCCGTCTGCACGGTGAGCTTGTTGAAGTACTCCGAAGTGATCACGGGCACATCGGCGCTGGCCACGCGTACGGGGGCGCTGCTGTCGGCTTCGGGGCCGGTGACTTCCTCAAGCGCCAGGGCCGCTGGCAACGGTGCCAGGGCGAGGAGGGCGCCGAGCAGGGAGTGGTGCGCTTTCACAGAGGGGCTTCCTTCAACAGATCGTTGCGCGCGGCCAGGGCGCGCGCGATGTCATCCTTGGGCAGGGTCTTGTCCAGCCGTTTGAGCAGGCCGCGGGCGCGGCTCTCGCCCAGGTCCAGGGCGATGCGTGCGTAGGTGTAGGCCTTGACCGGGTCGTGGCAGATCGCCCGACCCCGCAGGTACACGGTGGCCATGCGGTACCAGGCCGCCGTCGAGCCTTGCTCGGCCTGCTGCTGCCAGATGGCCAGAGCGCGTTCCTGGTCGGGCTGGTCGAGGCCGCCCTTGCTGTACAGGTCGCCAAGCAATAGTTGGGCGTCGGGGTAGCGGGCGGCGATCAGTTCGTCGATCAACACCTGGGCTTTTTCCGGGTCGAGGGTCAGCCAGTTGTTGACCATGTAGAACGCCGCCTCCAGCGCCTTGGCCCGGGTCGGTTCCTTGGCCCGCACCTGAGCGATCAGCGCCTGGGTTTGCTCGGCGTTGTGCTCGGTGGGGTTGGAGATCATGAAGTTGGCCTTGGACACCAGCGCCGGCAGGTAGCCACGGGCGACCGCATGGTCCAGCCAGCGCTGGGCTTCGGCAATGCCGTCGGCGCGCAGCTTTTCATTGGCCTTGTCGCGGGCCAGTTGTTCAGGCGTTGGCTCGACCTTGGGGCCCATGGCGCTGCCCTGGCGTTGTTCGCGCTCGGCGTCCAGCTCGCCACGGAACACACCATGGATGTTGTCCAGCAGCGCGCCGATACGGTGCACGACCTCCACCGGCAAAGCGGCCATTTCGGGCGCCAGGCTGCGGGCGAAGACCAGAAAGGCGGTGTCCTGGCGCTCACCCAGGAAGCGGTAGTAGCGATCGACGCCGCGTGGGTCGATGCGCGCGGCCTTGCGGTACCAGCGTTCGGCCTCGGCGCGCTCGCCCTGGCGCTCGGCGACCACGGCGCGGTAGAGCTCAGGCCGGCAATTGAGCAGGCAGCTCTGCTCGTACAGCGCCAGCAGTTCGGCGGCGCGTTCTCCGGGGAACAGCTGCGGGTAGACCAGGAACACCTCCAGGCTGGTGCTGGTGCTGCGCGGGTCGAGATCGTTGGGGTAGCGGGTCAGGGCCTGGCGCACCCACGCCTCATGGCTGCGTTGCAGGCGCGGGGTTCGGTCGAGCAAGCGCGCCAGCGAGGCGAGCGCCGGGATCTGGCCATGGCCGTCGGCGAAGGCTTCCTGGTACAAGCGCACGATCTCTTGACGGTTGGCGCCGTCGCTGTTGGCCAGCACATCGCCGAGCAACTGCTTGGAGGCCAGGTCGCCACGGTCGGCGAGCTGACGCAGGTCGGTCACCACATCAGCCCCTGGGTCCTTGTACAGCGCGTAGCGGATCTGCTCCAGGCTTTGCCCGGCACAGGCACTGCCGGCCCAGACCAGGCCCAGGCCGGCCAGCAACAGGCGCGGCGGGTTCTTGGCGTTCATGGCCGGCCCTCAGTTGCCGCTGCCGAACGGCAGGCCCAGGTACAGGTCGACCGCCACCGCCTTCTGGTAGGCCGCCGCCGGTAGCGGGCTGTCCGGCTGGATGGTCAGGGCCAGGTTGCGGTTGACCTCGTCGGAGCGGGCATCCACCACGGTGCCGCTGAAGTGTTGGTCGAGGCCGAACACCTGCATATCTACCGAACGCACGCGGCTCACATCGGCGAGCTTGTCGAACGGCACGTTAGCGCGCACGAACAGGCCCTCGTGCTTGGGCAGCAGGTGCAGCATCGGCGCGGCCTTGTAGCCGAAGCCATCCAGCGGTTGCGACGGGTACCAGACCTGACAGTCGCACGGGCTGTTGATCACCGTCTCGACACTGGCGCGCCCCAGCAGCGCCTGCAGGTCACCGGGCGCGAGGTCGGCCAGGGCCTTCATGTCCGCCGGGCTGGTGAAGCTTGTGGCCAATTGGGTGGAGATGTTCGCCAGCGGCTGGCCGGCCTGCACCTCGGTGGCGTTGGCGGGTAGCAGGTACTTCACGTAGCCGTTGTCCGGCATGCTGATCACTTGGGCGTTGGCCGCCACCGTGGCCTGCACGGCCGGGATACGGAAGAACAGCAGGTAGCCCTTGTAGGCGACGAAACCCAGCGCCGCCAGACCCGCGGCGGTGTACAGCGCGGTACCGGCAATGGCCTTCAGGCGCTCGCCCGGGGTGCGCGCGCTGGCCTGCTGGTGCTTGCGCGCCTTGATGTAGTTCTCGCGCTGCATCACGTTGAACAGGCCATTGATGTCGGCGACCTCGCCCGACAGGTAGGCGCTGATCAGGTAGCGCAGGATGTCGCGCTTCTGCGCGTCGAGGTCGACGAACTGGGCGCCGACCTCCTGGCCGCGCTGGGAGACGATGCGCACCTTGGCATCGATGGCCAGGTCGACCTGGTTCAGGCGCAACTGGATCGATGCGTCGTACAGCGCACCCACGGTCAGCGGCGCCGCGTGCAGCAGGCCGAGACCGCCCAGGGAGATATCCTGCAGGTCCGCCGCGAAGGGCTCGCGGCCCTTGGTGGACAGGCGCACACGGGCGTTCATCCGGGTGCGCACGTACTGTCGCTCGTCGATGGCCTCGTGGACGATGTTGGCCGTTGGGGTATTCGAAGTACTCATGTGCAGGCGCCTTTCCTTAACGGTGCGAGAGTTCCAGGAGAACGGTGATGACCCCGAAGAAGATGGCGATGGATGCGCACAGCATCGCCTTCGAGGACCAGCGGTTGAGGCTGGCGTCGAAGTCGACGCTGCCGGTGGCCAGGGTGGTCTTCTGCCGCGTCCAGCGTTGCTGGTCCATGTGGAACATCGCGTAGACCTTCATCAGCGAACCGACGATCTGGTTGTAATAGAGAACGAACGGGTACATCGGGCTGACCGGGTGCCCGGCGAACACGAACAGCACCGTCACCAGGCTGCGCGAGACCAGCACCCAGAACAGGTACACCAGCAGGTACTGGATGCCGAACACCAGGCCGGCCACCAGCGAGGCGGTCAGGCCCATCAGGCAGGTCCACATCGACACGCGCTGGTCGAGCAGTACGTAGAGCGTGAACAACCCCAGGCGCGCGCGGCCGAGCAGGGCGGTGGCGCGGAAGTTCTGCCGCAGCGAGTTGCCGTACCAGCGGAACATCAATTGCCGGGTGGCGACCCAGAAGCTGTCGCTGGGCGGGTGCTCGACGGTCAGGGTGTGGCTGTCGGGCACGTAGAAGGTGTCCCAGCCGGCACGCATCAGGCTCAGCCAGCTGGACTTGTCGTCGCCGGTGAGGAACTGGAAACGGCCCAAACGCCAGTGCTCGAGAAAGTCCGCCTCGACATCGCGGATGAAGGCCGGCTCGGTCATCACACAGGCGCGGAAGAACGACAGCCGTCCGGTGAGGGTCAGCACCCGGTGCGACAGGGCCATCGAGCACATGTTGATATGCCGTTGGACGAAGCGCATCGAATGCCACTGGCGCATCCAGCGGCTGCCCTCGACCTCGCAGAACTCGTTGGTGGTCAGGCCACCCACATCGGGCAGCAGGGCGAACAGTTTCACGGCCCGTTCGACGCAACCCGGCAGCATCATGGTATCGCCGTCGACCACGCCCACCACCGCATCCTCCATCGGCATCTGCCGCGACAGGGCACGGAAGGCATGGGCCAGGCCGTCACGCTTGCCGGTGCCACGGGCGCGGACGATCACCAGGTCGATGTCGTCGCGACCCTGCACTTCACTGCGCAGGATGTCCTTGATGAACTTCTCGTCGCCCTTTTCGACGATCGAGGCAATCACCGTGCACGGTACGTTCAACCGCTGCACTTCCTGGAACACCGACTGGTAGACCTTGAAGGTGGTATGGGTGGGGATGCGAAAACTGGTCACCACCATGAACAGGTGCGACGGCAACGCCGCGTCGCCCAGGCGTTCGACCTGGCGGCGCAGGCGCGGGAAGCGCCAGTGCAGGAAGTACATGCCGCGCAGGTAGTGGACGATGGCGTTGCCATAGCGCCACATGCCCAGGGTGCCGATGATGAAGATGAACAGGTGGTGGCTGGGGTCCAGGTACTGCGGCGCGACCATCTGCGCGGCCAGCGCGATCAGCCCTGCAAGCTGCGCCCAGGCACAGAAGCGGGCAGCCGCGCGCAGGTACCCCGGGGCCTCGGCGGGCCGCTGATGCTGTCGTTCCATGTGCTTGTCGCTCCTGAGTGCGGCGGGGTTTACCAGCAGATGCCCTGGTGTCGGGCGTTGCTCGGCCCGGTCATGAAGCCGACCAGGTCGATCACCTGCTTGCCGCTCTCGATCGCGAGCGCCTGGGCGAAGCGTTCGTCGTTGTTGCCCAGCACGATCACCTCGGCCTCGTCGATCACCTGCGCCAGGTCGCTGCGCAGCAGGGCGCTGACATGGGGGATCTGTTGCTCGATGTACTGGCGGTTGGCACCGACGCGGCGGGCGTGCTCGACGTTGGCGTCGAAGATGCGCAGGTCATGGCCAGTGCCGATCAATTGTTCGGCCAGGGTCAGCAGCGGGCTTTCGCGCAGGTCGTCGCTGCCGGCCTTGAACGCCAAACCGAGCAGGGCGATCTTGCGCTTGCCGTATTGCGTCACCAGGTCGAAGGCCTGCTGTACCTGGTGGCGGTTGCTGGCCATGATCGAGGCCAGCAGCGGATGCTCGACGTCCAGCTGGCCTGCGCGGTAGGTGAGGGCGCGCACGTCCTTGGGCAGGCACGAGCCGCCGAAGGCGAAGCCGGGGCGCAGGTAGTAACGCGACAGGTTGAGCTTGAAGTCCTGGCAGACCACGTCCATCACTTCGCGGCCATCCACGCCCGAGGCCTTGGCGATGTTGCCGATCTCGTTGGCGAAGCTCACCTTGGTGGCGTGCCACACGTTGCAGGTGTACTTGATCAGCTCGGCGACTTCGACCGACTTGCGGATCACTGGGGCGTCGAGGCCCTGGTACAGCGAGGCGAGCAGGTCGCCGGACTGCGTGTCGAGCTCGCCGATCACGGTCATGGCCGGGAAGTCATAGTCCTGGATCGCCGTGCTTTCGCGCAGGAACTCCGGGTTGACCGCTACGCCGAAGTCGACGCCGGCCCGTTTGCCCGAAGCCTGTTCCAGCAAGGGAATGACCACATTCTTCACCGTGCCCGGCAGCACCGTGCTGCGCACCACCACGGTGTGGCGGCTGGCCTTGTCGCGCAGCGCCGCGCCGATCTCCCGGCATACGGTCTCCATGTACACCAGATCGAGGTCGCCATTCTTCTTGCTGGGGGTGCCCACGCACAGCAGCGACAGGTCGGTGGCCAGTATCGCCGCCTGCACATCGGTGGTGCCACGCAGGCGCCCTTGGCGCACGCCATCGAGCAGCAACTGCTCGAGGCCCGGCTCGACGATTGGCGAGCGGCCCTGGTTGATCAGGTCGATCTTGTCCTGGGTGACATCCACCCCCAGTACCTGATGCCCACGGGCCGACAGGCACCCGGCGCACACCGCCCCCACATAACCGAGTCCGAAGATGCTGATGTTCATAGATCCCTCTCCCTCAGGCGCGGCACAACCCGGCCGAGATAGTCCATTCATTGAAGTTTTCGATGTGGCAAACGTGCACGATCAAGCCACGCTTGAATAAGGCGGTGCAGGCTGTTTCTGGTTGTCTTTTTACATCCTAAGGAGGTTTTTCTTAGTTAGGCAAGTACTGGCATTCTGCAAGTTTGAAGTTTTTTAAAAGTTTCTATCGTTTTAATAAAAATCTAATAAAAACAGGTGGTTAAAGTTTATGAAAGTTGGGCGTCAAAAAAATGTTTGACCCATGATTGACGATAAAATGGCGTCAATCTCACCCCTGCTTCAGGTCTCTCAACGTGGTCTTTCATGTCTTGCAGTCCTCGTTTTTTGTTGTTGGATTCATTTTGCTAACGCGCCCCTGTAGGAGCCGGCTTGCCGGCGAACACCGGCAAGGCCGGTGCCAGGCAACTCAACCCGATGCGTCCGCCCATTGCCCCGGCTTTCCGGGGCGGGGCAGTGGCGTGGCGCAATGATGGCTTGCAAGGATTGGATCCAATTGGCATAGTGCCGAGCGAATGCAGACGCATTCACTCGGGTGCTGGATGCACCCGTCTACCATCCATGCAAAGGAGGCACGCAGATGAACGGATTTGGTCCCCGCCTACGAGAAGAGCGCGAACGCCTGGGCCTGACCCAGCGCGTATTCGGCGATATCGGGGGGGTAGAGCCCAACGCCCAGGGCAAGTACGAAAGCGGTGAACGCACCCCCCGCATGGACTACCTCGCCGCCGTGGCGGCCAAGGGCGTCGATGCGCTGTACGTGTTGAGCGGGGTCTGCACCCCCGCGCCCCTGGACAGCCTGACCGCCGACGAAGACCGTCTGCTCGGCGCCTTTCGGCGTTTGCCGTCGGCCGACCAGGCCGCGGTATGGCACCTGCTCAACCGCCTGGCAGGTGAAATGGACGGGCCGGATGCGCCGCGGGTACGGCGCCTCGACCGGCAGGCGTATTTCCATGACGCTTTGCGCTAGGTTCGCCGTGAAATTTTTTGTTAAGGTGGCGGGATCCAATCGCCCCACTAACGAGGTGTCTGCTTGATTAGGGTCCTGGTGGTCGACGATCACGATCTGGTGCGTACCGGCATCACGCGCATGCTGGCCGACATCGACGGCCTGCAAGTGGTGGGGGAGGCGGACTCCGGCGAGTCCGCCCTCAAACTCGCCCGTGAGCTCAAGCCCGACGTGGTCCTGATGGACGTGAAGATGCCAGGGATCGGCGGCCTGGAGGCAACGCGCAAACTGCTGCGCAGCCATCCGGACACGAAAGTGGTCGCGGTGACCGTGTGCGAGGAAGACCCGTTCCCCACCCGGTTGCTGCAGGCGGGCGCCGCCGGCTACCTCACCAAGGGGGCCGGGCTCGACGAGATGGTCCAGGCGATTCGCCTGGCCTTCGCCGGCCAGCGCTACATCTGCCCGCAGATCGCCCAGCAACTGGCGTTGAAGTCGTTCCAGCCCCAGGGCTCGCCGTTCGACGCCCTGTCGGAGCGGGAGATCCAGATCGCCCTGATGATCGTCGGCTGCCAGAAAGTGCAGATCATCTCCGACAAGTTGTGTCTGTCCCCCAAGACCGTCAATACTTACCGTTATCGGATCTTCGAAAAACTCTCGGTCACCAGCGACGTCGAATTGACCTTGCTGGCCGTCCGTCACGGTATGGTCGACGCAAGTCTTTAAGCACACCTCATGTCTCAACCTTTTGACGCAAGCGCGTTCCTGGCGACCTGCAGCGGTCGCCCGGGCGTGTACCGGATGTTCGACGCCGAAGCCCGGCTGCTGTACGTGGGCAAGGCCAAGAACCTCAAGAAACGCCTGGCCAGTTATTTCCGCAAGACCGGCCTGGCGCCGAAGACGGCTGCCCTGGTGGGGCGCATCGCCCAGGTCGAAACCACCATCACCGCCAACGAAACCGAAGCGCTGCTGCTCGAGCAGACGCTGATCAAGGAATGGCGGCCGCCCTACAATATCCTGCTGCGTGACGATAAGTCCTACCCGTACGTGTTCCTCTCCGACGGTGAATTCCCGCGCCTGGGCATCCACCGTGGCGCAAAGAAAGCCAAGGGCCGCTATTTCGGCCCATACCCCAGCGCCGGCGCGATCCGCGAGAGCCTGAGCCTGTTGCAGAAGGCGTTCTCGGTGCGTCAGTGCGAGGACAGCTACTACGCCAACCGTACCCGCCCGTGCCTGCAGTATCAGATCAAGCGCTGCAAAGGCCCGTGCGTGGGCCTGGTGACGCCCGAGGAGTACGCCGAGGACGTGCGCCACTCGGTGATGTTCCTCGAAGGCCGCAGCCAGCAGCTGGGCAACGAGCTCAACGCCGAGATGGAAAAGGCCGCCATGGCCCTGAACTTCGAGAAGGCCGCCGAGCTGCGCGACCAGATCGCCTTGCTGCGTCGGGTCCAGGACCAGCAGTACATGGAGGGTGGTTCGGGCGATGTCGACGTGGTGGCGGCCTTCGTCAACCCGGGTGGCGCTTGCGTGCACCTGATCAGCGTGCGTGGTGGCCGGGTGCTGGGCAGCAAGAACTTCTTCCCGCAGGTAGGTATCGAGGAAGAAGTGGCCGAAGTCATGGCCGCATTTCTTTCCCAGTACTACCTCGGCAATGCCGAGCGCGAACTGCCGGGCGAATTGATCGTCAATGTGGTGCACGAGGACTTCGACGCCATCACCGAGGCCGTGCAGACGCTGCGTGGCCGCGAGCTCAGCATCAGCCACCGGGTGCGCGGTACCCGGGCGCGCTGGCAGCAACTGGCGGTGACCAATGCCGAACAGGCCCTCAACGCCCGCCTGGCCAACCGCCAGCACATGGCCGCGCGCTTCGAGGCACTGGCCCAGGTGCTCGACCTGGACGAAGTGCCGCAGCGCCTGGAGTGCTACGACATCAGCCACTCCAGCGGCGAAGCCACCGTGGCCAGCTGCGTGGTGTTCGGCCCCGAGGGCCCGCTCAAGTCCGACTACCGCCGCTTCAACATCGAAGGCGTTACCGCCGGCGACGACTACGCGGCGATGCACCAGGCCCTGCAGCGCCGCTATGGGCGAATCAAGGACGGCGAGGGCAAGCTGCCCGACGTGCTGCTGGTGGACGGCGGCAAGGGCCAGCTGAACATGGCCCGCGACGTGATGCAGGAGCTGGGCTTCGGCGACCTGACGCTGCTGGGGGTGGCCAAGGGCGTGACCCGCAAGGCCGGTTTCGAGACCCTGTACCTCAATGACGTGGCCCACGAGTTCACCCTCAAGGGTGATTCGCCGGCCCTGCACCTGATCCAGCAGATCCGCGACGAGGCCCACCGTTTCGCCATCACCGGCCACCGCGCCCGCCGCGGCAAGGCCCGCCGCACCTCGAGCCTAGAGGATGTGGCCGGGGTCGGACCGAAGCGCCGCCGCGACCTGCTGAAACATTTCGGCGGCTTGCAAGAGCTCAACCGCGCCAGTATCGACGAGATCGCCAAGGCCCCGGGCATCAGTAAAAAGCTTGCCGAGTCGATTTATGCCAGCCTGCATAGCGAGTAGAATGCCGGGCTCAACTCGCAGCCAGTCGTACCGATGAATATTCCAAACCTGCTCACCGTTCTACGCGTCCTGCTCATCCCGATCTTCATCCTGCTGTTCTATGTGCCCTATCACTGGAGCTACATGGCCGCCAGCACGGTGTTCGCCATCGCCGCCGCCACCGACTGGCTCGACGGCTACCTGGCCCGTCGGTTGCAGCAAAGCACGCCATTCGGCGCCTTCCTCGACCCGGTGGCCGACAAGCTGATGGTGGCCGTGGCCCTGGTGCTGCTGGTGCAGGTGCACGCCAACTTCTGGCTCACCCTGCCGGCGGCGGTGATCATCGGCCGCGAGATCGTGGTCTCGGCGCTGCGCGAGTGGATGGCCGAGCTGGGGGCGAGGGCGCATGTGGCAGTGTCGAACCTGGGCAAGTGGAAGACCGCCGCGCAGATGCTGGCGCTGGTAATCCTGCTGGCCAACCCGCCGGTGCTGACCTTCTGGGTGGTGCTGGGCTATGGTTTGCTGCTGGTGGCCGCCGGCCTGACCCTGGTGTCGATGGTGCACTACCTGCTGGCCGCCTGGCCGCACCTGCGCGAAGGCTCGGAACAGAAATAAAAGTTTTTTTGAATCAAGGGGTTGACGCCGTTCTGCAATTCGATAGAATGGCCCCCATCACGACGCGGGAATAGCTCAGTTGGTAGAGCACGACCTTGCCAAGGTCGGGGTCGCGAGTTCGAGTCTCGTTTCCCGCTCCAAATTCGATCCGCAGTGCGTCGCTGGGATCACAAAGAAGAGGCCGAAAGGCCTCTTTTTTTGTGCCTGGATTTTTTGTGTCCTTTCCTTCATTTATCCTCGGCCGCACATCGACGGTGCAGGATGGATGCTGGGCGCAAGAAACGGAGTGAATCTGTCGGCACCGTACCCGAGAGTGGTTCGCACAACCGTGTAACCACCCTCAGGACGAGGCTCCATCATGCAACTGACAGACAAAGTGGCAATCATCACCGGTGCCAGTTCCGGCATTGGCCGTGCAGCGGCGAAACTGTTCGCCAGGCAGGGCGCGCGGCTTGTGGTCACGGCACGTCGCCAGAACGAACTCGAGCAATTACTGGATGAGCTGGACGCAGGCGGCCAGGGGGCGGTCGTTGCCGTGCCCGGTGACATCACCGACCCTGCACTGGCAACTGAGCTGGTCGGTAGGGCCATACGGCACTTCGGCGGCCTGGACATCGCCTTCAACAACGCCGGCACGCTGGGTGATCTGGCGCCTGTACCTGACCTGACGCTGGAGGCCTGGCAACACACCCTCGATACCAATCTCACCAGCGCCTTCCTCTGCGCCCAGGCACAGATCCCCGCGTTGCTGGCCCGTGGTGGCGGTTCGCTGATCTTCACCTCGACCTTCGTCGGCCATGGCGTGGGCATGCCGGGCATGGCCGCCTATGCGGCGAGCAAGGCGGGGCTTATAGGTTTGACCCAGGTGATCGCGGCGGAGCATGGTGCGCACGGCGTGCGTGCCAATGCGTTACTGCCGGGTGGCACCGATACGCCCATGGGCCGCAGCGTGATGAGCAGCCCCGAAGCACGGGTTCACGTCGAAGGGCTGCATGCGCTCAAGCGTCTGGCCCGGCCGGAGGAAATCGCCGAGGCGGCATTGTTCCTGGCTTCGGAGGCGTCAAGCTTCATGACCGGAGCGGCGATGGTGGTGGATGGCGGGGTGTCGATTGTTCGGGGCTGAAGTGTGTTCAATCGCGGGGAAAGCCCGCTTCCACGCCTTTTCCTGTAGGAGCGGCACAAGGCCGCTCCTACAAGGATCGCGCAGGCAGAGGTCGAGGTGGAGGGCTTTACATCAATCTGCCTGCTTGGGCGCAAAGCGCAGGATCACGCAGGCAATCACCGCCGACAACAGCGACCCCAGCAAGATGCCGATCTTGGCCGCATCGATCTTCTCGGGCTGGCCCGGGAAGGCCAGCTCGCCAATGAACAGACTCATGGTGAAGCCAATACCACACAGCATCGCCACGCCATAGATCTGCAACCAGCTGGCGCCACGTGGCTTGCTGGCCAGGCCGCTCTTCACCGCCAGCAGCACACCGGCGAACACCCCAAGCTGTTTGCCCAATAGCAGGCCGAGGGCGATGGCCAGCGGCAGCGGGGCGAAGATGTCGCTCCAGCCCAGGTCGCCGAATGAGACACCTGCGTTGGCGAAGCCGAAGGCCGGCACGATGAGGAAGCCCACCCAGGGAGCCAGGCCGTGCTCCAGCTTGAGCAACGGGCTGGCTTCGCGCTCGGCACCGCTACCGGCGCTGTAGGGAATCAGCAGCGCGCCGACCACGCCGGCGATGGTGGCGTGCACGCCCGACAGCAGGGTGACGTACCACAGCGCGGCGACACCGATCAGGTAGGGCCACAGGGCCACCACGCGCAGGCGGTTGAAGGCCAGCAGCACGGCAACGATGCCGGCGGCGCCGGCCAGCGCCAGCAGGTTGATCGACGAGGTGTAGAACACCGCGATGATCGCCACCGCGCCCATGTCGTCGATGATCGCCACCGAAACCAGCATCACTTTCAGCGACAGCGGCGCATGCTTGCCGAGCAGCGCCAGGGCGCCGACGGCAAAGGCGATGTCGGTGGCGGCGGGAATCGCCCAGCCACCGGCCAGCCCAAGCTCGCCGCGGGAGACGGCCAGGTAGATCAGCGCCGGCACAGCCATGCCCATCAGCGCCGGCAGGGCCGGCAGGCGGCGCTGCTCCCAACTGGCCAGGCGGCCGTCGACCAGCTCGCGCTTGATCTCCAGGCCCACCAGCAGGAAGAAGATCGCCATCAGGCCGTCGTTGATCCACATGTGCACGGTCATCGGGCCGAGCTTGTCGGTCAGCACCGGGCCGACCGGCAGGTGCAGCAGGTGCTGGTAGGCGCTGGCCCAGGGGCTGTTGGCGATGATGATGGCCAGGGCGGCGGTGAACATCAGCAGTACGCCGCCGGCCGCTTCGGTGGCCAGCAGCTGACGCAGCATCGAAGGCTGCTTGAGAGGGTGGAGGGGGGCATTCATGTAGCGGTCCTCGTTCATGACGTCGCCCACGCGCAGACGGTGACGCGGCGTGCGACAGGCACGGCGAAACCATGGCTCCATGCAGCATGGACCATTGCGCGAAAGGGCGAGCAGAAGGATGGGTAACGCGGCGCAACAACCCACGCCGTGCAGACACGGGCAGGGAAGGGCCATGGGGAATGGAGGCATGCGTGCAACATGGACGGATCTCACGGAAAACAAATGAATGTTCTCCGTATTCGGGAAGGGCTCCCGGGCGCACGCAGCACACGCCAGGCGGCCATTCTAACGATGCGAACGAAGGGATGTGCTGTAATTTTGCGTCCAAATGTTGCCAAGCGCGCTTGTCACCCTGGCAGGGGCCACGTAGCATCGTGGCCCAGGAGATGGCATTCCTCCTTGAACCGCCTCAGCGCTGATGATGCCTACGCAACCCCCATCGAAGGGCGCGTAGGCGTATGCCTGTCTCTCCATGGGGGTCTTTCGGACCTTTGATGGAGCTTGTCGATGTACCTTTCCCTTGTTTCCGTTGTCGTGGGTGGCAGTGCCGGGTGCGTGCTGCGCTGGGTGTTGGCGTTGCGCCCGAATTCGCTGTTCGCCGGCATGCCGTTCGGCACCTTGCTGGTCAACCTCATCGGTGGCTTCGTGATCGGTGGGGCGATGGCCTTCTTCCTGCGTTTCCCCAACCTCGACCCGGCCTGGCGCCTGCTGATCACCACCGGTTTTTGTGGCGGCCTGACCACCTTCTCGACGTTCTCGGCCGAAGTCGTGTCGATGCTCATGCACGGCCGCGCCAGCTGGGCAATGGCGACGGTGCTGGCCCATGTGCTCGGCTCGCTGCTGATGACGTTCGCCGGGTTCGCCCTGGTACGCTGGCTGGGCTGAATGGGTACGCCGCAAGGTGCCCGGACGGAGTATCATCGCGCCCCCAACCAGTCGCCCACGCACATAGCAGGGCGCCTGGTGTTTTCGATAAGGATATTGATCCATGCAGTTTCCTGGCATGCGCCGTGGCGGCGTGCACCTCCTATTAAGCGCGGCCGTCTGCGCGCTGCTTCCCGGGCTGGCCCAGGCTGCGGAGCCTCCGGCCGTTTGCCCGTCCGGTGACTTCGCGGTTTTCCTGCGTGCCTATGCCCATGACCCAGCCGTGCAGCGTGCGTTCGTCGCGCCCGAGATCGAGCTGTTGCGACTGGCACCGAGCTCGGCGGGCATCGTCCCTGTCACCGACAAGGCACGTGGCGTAGGTCTCGACTATCCGTTGTTTGGCAGCCAGGGTCTGGATTCCGATCAAGTGCAGGTCTGGATCGACGGGCAGAGTGCCCATGTGATCGACAAGCGCCAGGGGTTGAATGCGATCAAGGTCTATCGCTTCCACAAGCAGGGCTGCTGGACCCTGGACGCGGTCGAGGACTGGTCGGTCGCCCCGCAGGACCTCGACCTGAAGCAACGAATGGGCAATTCCCCTGAAGAGAAACGTTGTGCCGCCAGGGGCGAGGTGTTCACCCGGCTCGGGGCGTTGGAACAGTACTTGCCAACGCGGGAGCTGTTCGAGGCGGGCATCGAGAACTACGTATGCGCCGCGGCCTCCGGTGACCCGGTCGCCAGCAGCGAAGCGGCAAGCCTGAGCCTGTCGCAGATGGCACCCTACCTGGGGCATGCCCGGACTGAGGCGATGTTCATGGCGGCTGCCAAGGGAGATCCAGAGGAGTGGATCGGGCTGGCGTATTTCTACTGCGATGGCAGTAGCCTTATCGCCTCCGAACGGCCCTGCCAGGCACCGGACAAGGCTCGCGCCGCGTTGACCAAGGCCGCCCAGGTTGCCGGCAAGCCGGGCGCCGATGCATTGGCCGAGTGGTTGGCCAAGCATGGCAGCCAGCAAGACTCGACGACGCTGCCCATGCGCCTTACCGGCAAGCGCGATGACGAGCGGCTGGTCATCGCCGATGCGGGCAACCAGGTCAAAACCCTGACTGCCTACTACGCCAACAGCGACTATGTCGAAGAAGCGCTCGATGCTTTCAAGGCCTTGCCGGCCATTGCCAGCACGTCGAACCCAGGCCGTTTCGACGGCTTCGACGTGGCGGTGGCGCAGCCCAAGCGTGGTGCACTGACCGTTACCGGTATCGAGGGCAAGCCGCACGCCGTGCGCTTGAACATGACCCTGCGCGGCGACGTGATCGTGCTGAGCACGCGGGAGGCGGGCAACGACAGCTTCAACTACAACCTGATCTTCGGCTACACCCCCAAGCGTGAAGACATCCAGCTGTTCGGTGTGCTGCTCAACACCCACCGCTATCAGTGCGGGCAGGCCTTCACCAGCACCTACTTCGTCGAATCGGCCCTTGCATTGCACCAGCGGCTCAAGGACTTCGACGGTACCCGTGCCTTCCACGACCTCAAGGCGGCCTACCCACAACTGCAGGCGGCCAACGAGCCCTGGAAGGTGCTGCCGGTCGACCTCGAACAGTCCGCCGCCGCGGCCCTGGCCAGTTATCGCAAGGGCGACCTGGCGGGCCTTGAGCGCCAACTGGGCGCGCTGGGCATCGTCGGTGGCGAGGCCAATTGCGATCTGCAGCGTTACGTGGTCGAGCGCTTCTTCCACGCCGACCGGTTGGGCTGGTCCAACGACCTGGCCTTCCTGTTCGCCGAAGCCGGCCATTTCGAGCAGGCGCGGATCCTGCTCGAGCGAGTCATCGCGGCTGATCCGCAGCGTATCGTCGCCCACCTGAACCTGGCGGACAGCTACTGGGGGCTTGGCGATCAGGACAAGGCGCGGCAGAGCTACCGGCGCTACCGGGAACTGATGGTCGCGGATGGCAAGGCGGCGCGGATTCCACCACGGGTGGCCGAGCGTGCGGGGGCGTGACCGCGCCAGGCCCGTCACGCCGTTGTCATGAGTGACAGGTAGCGTACGGGCGCGTGTGCGCCGCCGCGCAACCTGTCGTTCAAGGAGACCGTCAGAGGTGCATCCCATGCCGTCCTGCAAGCAGATCATCCTGCGCTCCACTGATATGCGCAGCGAGGACTTCGCCGTGCAGTTCGGCCGGCTGTTCGGCAACCTTTACGCCGACCTGCCGCCGCTGCCCGGCGGCATCGTCATCGGTGGCGTGTACGGGCGCCTGGAGGACATGAGCGTGCGTCGCATGCACTACCGGGGTGACTTCACCATCGCCTTGCCCGCGCCCCAGGATGAAATCACCTTCGTGTTGCCCAGCGCCGGCAAGGTCATCTTCGCCCACCGTGGCGAATCGATTGGTGTCGCCCGGGTGGGTTTGGCGATCGACAAGGCCGAGCTACGCTCGATGCGTTTTGTCGAGGACCATGCCCAGTGCGGCATGTCGATCCGCCGTGGGTTGTTCACCGAGCGCCTGGCGCTGCTGCTTGGCCGGCCCGTGCAGGTACCGATTCGCTTCGAGCCGATGGTGGACCTGGAGGTAGCGGCGTTCCGGGGCATTCGCGCACTGCTCGAACTGGCGACCGGTGACAGCTTCGAGCCGTTGCTCGAAGCTGGCGCGCTGATGCCCGTGAGGTTGCAGGAGATGCTGGTGGATGCGCTGCTCGAAGCCTGGCCACACAACCACACCGACGCCCTGCGCCGGCCCACGCCGATGATTGCGCCACGGCATGTGCGGCTTGCCATGGATTACATGCGCGATCACCCCGGGCAGATGGTGAGCAGCGCGCAACTGACGGCGCTGGCCAATGTCAGCCTGCGTGCCTTGCAGGATGGCTTTCGTCGTTTCGCCGGGACTTCGATCGCCGGCTTCCAGCGCCAGGTGCGGCTGGAGCGGGCCTATCAGGACCTGGCGCAGGGCGACGTTGGCGGGGTCGCAGAGGTGGCCTTGCGCTATGGCTTCAGCAACGCCGGGCGCTTTGCCCAGTACTTCCAGCAGGCCTATGGCGTGCGCCCCACCGAAGTCAGGCGCGGCCTGCGTGGGCCCGCTGCCGGTCAGAAGGCGTAGCTGGCCTTCAGTCCGCCGCTGACCCCGTGGCTGTCGCCGCCACCATTGGCGGCCAGTTCCGCGCCCAGGCTCAGGCCGCCAATGGTGGCGGTCAGGCTGGCCGCGCCGAGAAACTGGTCGCGGTTGTCGAAGGCAGCCCGTTGCTCGATATCCAGCCCCAGCAGGTGCCCTTGGCTGTCGACCCGATGATCGCCCAGGGCCCGCTCGTAGCCTACTTCGACCCCCGGCACCAGTTGCCAGCCGCCGCCAAGCGCGACCGGCGCGAAGGCGGCCTTGAGGTTGGCCGTGGCGCTGCGGCGGGTGGCTTGCAGGTCATCGACCTCCAGGGCCAATTCGCTGCCTTTCTCGTGGAAGCCCGAAAGGTCTACATGGCTGACCCTCAGGCCCAGGCTCGGTTCGAGGACCATGGCTTGCAGCGGCAGGCGAAAGCCCAACGCCAGGCTGGCGCCGGCGAGGGTGCCGTGGCTGTCACCCTGGGCCGTGCCCAGGCCACCGCCCAGCTCGCGCTTGCTGCTGTAGTCGAGCCAGCCGGCGTTGGCGGTGGCCTCGACGAACACGCCGCGCTCCAACCCTTCGGGGGCCAGGCGCAGGCCCAGGCCAAGGAAGCCCAGGTCGGTGTCCGCCTCGCCCCCGGCACCGCCGACATTGCCCCGGCTGTAACCCACGCCGGCATGGGCGCTGAGCTGTTCGGAGAAACGCTGGGTCAGGCCGACCATCATCCCCTGGCTGTGCTCGTTGCTGCTGCGCGCCTGGGCCGAGCCGTCGGTGCCCAGGTAGCCGGCCAGGGCAGTGCTCCACAGGCGCGCCTGGCCGACCTTGAGGTCGGCGCCACTGGCATGGGGCGCCGCTGCCAGGTCGATCTGCGCGCCCTGGCGCAGCAGGAAACTCGCCGCATCGGCGTGCACCTGGCCGCCCACGGTCGCCTCGACGCCACCCAGGCTGCCGCTGTCGATGGCAGATTGCAGGTAATAGTTGTAGGCGCTGTAGTGGCCGGAGAGTTCGCTGTCCTGCAATTGCCCGAGCAGTTGCGCGCCGGCGGCGGCGTTGCCTTGCAGCCCCGCCTGGCCGGGCAGGCTGGCGTAGCGCACCAGCTTGCCGCGCAGCACGTAGATCGTCTCCTGGCTCAGGCCCAGGCCCTGCTTGAGGTAGTTGTCCATGCTGCCGTACTGGACGGTGACCTGGTCGAGGCCGGCCTGCAGGTAGCTGGCTTCCACCCCCAGCAATGGCTGGTAGATGGCCGCCATGGCGGGCGGCATCGCCTTGAGCGTGGCAGCCATCCGCGCGGCGGTGTAGTCGTTGGTGGCCAGGTAGTTGGCCATGATGGTCGCCTGGTCGACACCGGCGATGCTCTGCAGCACGGCGGCGGTCCAGCCGGTACGGTCCTTGCCGGCGGTGCAGTGGAACAGCGCGGCGCCATCGGCGTTGGCCAGCGCGTTGAACAGCACGCCGAACTGGCCGCGCATGCCGGCGTCGCTGACGAAGGCGCGGTTGGTTTCCTGCATCATCGCCCGGGCCTGGGCGGCGCTGGTGAACGCGATGTTGGTGATATTGGCGCCGGAGGTGGTGCTGCCGATGATGTCGATGTTGCGGTAGACGGCGCCGCTGGGGAGGGTGTCGGGGGTGGCGGTGATTTCGCTGGGGGTGCGCAGGTCGTACACGGCACTGATGTTCAGGCCGTTGAGGGTGGCCAGGTCCGGCGCGGTTGGCGTGAGGGCGTTGGCGCGGTAGAACACGCCGGCGCGCATGACCCCGTCATGGGCCGTGGTGTAGGCGTGCGTGGTGCCGGCAACATCACGGAAATTGTCCATGCCGCGCAGGCGCGGGGTATCGAGGGGGTAGCTTTCGGCGGCGTGAGCGGTGGCGATGGACAGGGTGAGCAGGGACAGGGAGCAGATAACGCGTTGGAACACGGCAGTGGCCTCGTTGGGGATGCATTGAGGAGGCTACTGTTGGGGCGATATATGAAACTGAATGTTACAGATGCCGCAATCGCGCAAAAGCCTGCGCAATTCGGCCGAAGGCTGCGCGGGATGTCCAATCGCGCCCGGCGATGCCGGGCATCGCCAGCAAGGCTGGCTCCTACGGGTGACCACCCCGTACTTTGTAGGAGCCAGCCTTGCTGGCGAACGAGCCACAACACTGCACTCAGGGCAGCTTGGCAACCAGTTGCGCCAGCAGCCGCTGCTTGTAGTGCTGCAACAGGCCGTCGTTGCGTTCGCGCGGGTGGGGCAGCTCCAGCTGCACCTGTTCACCGATCCGCCCCGGGTGGGCGTCCATCACGATCACCCGGTCACCCAGGTAAAGCGCCTCTTCGATATCGTGGGTGACCATGATCACCGTGCAGCGCTCCTGCACCCAGATCCGTTGCAGCTCCTGCTGCAGGCGCACGCGGGTCAGGGCGTCGAGGGCGCCGAACGGCTCGTCGAGCAGCAGTACCTTGGGCTTGTTCACCAGCGCCCGGGCGATGGCGCCGCGCTGGGCCATGCCGCCGGAAAGCTGGTGCGGGTAGGCCTGTTCATAGCCTTGCAGGCCGACCAGGGCGATATGCTCGTCGACCCGCCGTGCTTTCTCGGCGGTAGGCAGGTCGTGGTTCTTCAGCGCCAGGGCGATGTTCTGTCGCAGGGTCATCCAGGGGAACAAACGATGGTCCTGGAACACGATGCCGCGCTCGAGGCCTGGCCCGCTCACTGGCTGGCCGTCGAGCAGGATCTGCCCTTGATAGTCCGGGTCGAGGCCAACGATCAGGCGTAGCAGGGTGGACTTGCCACAGCCGCTGGCGCCGAGAATGCTGACGAACTCACCCGGGTGGATGTCCAGGTCGATGCCTTGCAGCACCGGCATGGCCTGGCCTTGAAGCGGGTAGGTCTTGCTCAGGTTGCGGATGCTCAGCGCGCCGGTGTGCACGTGGGCGGGGAAAGCGTGGGCGATCGCGTTCATGGTCGGGCCTTTCAACGGGTGGGGCGCCAGCGCAGCAGGCGGCGGGCGAGCAGGGTGGACAGCCAGGTCATCAGGTAGCCGCACAGGCCGATGCACAGCACGCAGATCACGATGATCTCCATGCGTGCCCCGGCCTCGGCGTTCATCATCAGGTTGCCGAGCCCGGCGCCGGAGGCGAGGAACAGCTCGCTGCCCACCGCCGTGACCCAGGCGAAGGCCAGGGCCTGCAGCACGCCGGTGGCGATGCTTGGTAGGGCGGCGGGCAGCAGCACCAGGCGCAACTGCTGCCAGCGGTCGAGGGCCAGCACCTGGCCGACCTCGCGGTGGCGCGTATCGACCTGGCGCAGGCCTTCGAAGGTGTTGAGCACCATCGGGTAGAACGCCGCCAAGCTGACGATGAGCAGCTTGGCGGCTTCGCCATTGCCCAGCCACAGGGCGATCAGCGGGATCCAGCCAAGCATCGGTACCTGGCGCAGGGCGTGGAACAGCGGGGCGATCAGGCGGTTGGCCAGCGGTGACAGCGCCATCAGCGCGCCCAGGCTGACGCCACCGAGGATCCCCAGCAGCAAGCCGATGCTGGTGCGTGCGAGGCTCGCCAGCAGGTTCACCAGCAACTCGCCGTTGCCCAGCAGCTCGATGAAGGCGCCACCGATCAACGACAGCGGGACGAAGGCGTAGGCCCCCACGGCATTCTGGCGTGAGGCGTATTCCCAGGCTGCGATCAGCAGCAACGGCAACAGTAGACCGCGCAGTTTCATCACGACCTCCCGACCGCTTGCCAACCGGACAGGCGCCGCTCCAGGCGGCGCAACGAGAAGTCCAGGGCGAAGCCGATCACTCCGGTGAGCACCACGCCGACCATCACCACATCGATGCGCAGCATCTGCCGGCCCATCTCGATCATCTGCCCCAGGCCGCTGTCGGCGGCCAACAGCTCGCAGGCCACCAGCACCACCCAGGCGCGGGTCAGGGCGACGCGGATGCCGGTGACGATGGCTGGCACTGCCGCAGGCAAGGCGATGCGCCCGACCAGGGTCGGCCAGGGCAGGCGGTACACCGCGGCCACCTCGAAATGGTTGCGTGGTATGGCGCGGATGCCTTCGACGGTGGCCAGGGCCACGGGGAAGAACGCGGTCTTGGCGACGATGACCACCTTGAATGTCTCGTCGATGCCCAGCAGCAGGACCAGCATCGGGATCAGGGCGATGCTGGGGACTTGGCGCACAGTGTGAAACAGCGGCGAGCAGTAGGCCTCGACCGTGCGCGACAGGGCCATGGCGGTACCGAATGCCAGGCCCGCCAGGGCGCCGCCGGCAAAGCCCAGACCCAGGCGCGACAGGCTGCCGAGCAGGTGCTCCTGTAGCTCGCCGGTGGCCAGCAGGTCGGCGAAGCTGCGCCAGACCTCCATTGGTGGTACCAGCAGGTTGGCCGGGAACAGCCCGGCAGCGGCGACCCCGGCCCACAGGGCGAGCAGGGCGAGGGGAGAGATCAGCCAGGTGAGGGCGTTGAGCGGTGGCATGGCGGGCCTTGGGGTGACGGGTGGTGATGGGCTATCGCAAGAGCTGTGCCAGCGGCGGCGGGCCTTGATTCCGGGGGTGATCGGATGGACGTGCTGGCAGGGCAGCAGTGCAGTGTTGATAGAGAAGCAGTGAGTCAGCACTGGCCTCTGTAGGAGCCAGCTTGCTGGCGAAGGGCGCAACGCGGTGTCTGGTCGGGTAGGCGTTGTGCCGGGTTCGCCAGCAAGCTGGCTCCTACAGGGGATGGGAGAAATCAGAAGTCGTAGCTGAGGCTGGTGTAGTAGAACGCGCCCTGTGCGCCTTCGGGGCTGGTGATCGAGTACTTCTGCACGCCATACAGCTGCGCGCCTTCGAGCTTGTCCGGGTGGCTGTCGAACAGGTTGATCGCACCCACCGACAGGGTCAGCCCCAGGCCGAAGCGGTAGGCTACATCGAGGTCGGTCACCCACTGTGCGCCGAAGGTCTGGTCCAGGGCCGGGTTGGCGGCGTTGCGGTTCTGCCACTGGCCATAACGGCGCTGGGCCACGGTCACGCTCCAGCCGTCGTACAGCCAGTTGGCGCCCAGGGTCAGTTTGTCCTTGGGCGTACCGTCCTCGATCAGCCCTTGGGTGTTGCGGCCGATGATCTGGTTGCCGGGGATGCCGCCCACATCGTCCAGCCCGGTGATGCGGGTGTTGCTGCGGGCATAGCCACCGTTGAGGTCGAGCCGGCCCCAGGCGCCGAGGTCGAGCTGGTAGTGGCCGGCCAGCTCGATGCCGTCGGTGCGGGTGTCGGCGATGTTGGTGTAGAACGCCGCGCTCTGGATATTGGCGTAGGGCGTGCCGGCGAAGATCGGCCCGACCACTGCGGCCGGCAACTGGTCGGAGAGGGTGATACGGTTGTCGATGTCGATACGGTAGGCGTCGACGGTCAACGAGGCGTTGGGCAGTGGGCGCCACACCAGGCCCACGGAGAAGTTGGTCGACTCCTCCGGCTTGAGCGCCTTGCCGCCGAGCAACCGTGCCTCGGGGCTGTCGGCGCGCAGGGTGCGCTGCTGCACCTCGACCCAGTTGCCGCTGCCCGGTGGTTGCTCGACCACCTGCACGCTGAACGATGACAGCCCCGCCTGCACCAGCGACGGTGCGCGATAGCCGGTGCTGGCACTGGCCCGGGCCGCGATCTCGGGGGTGAAGTCGTAGCGCAGCGACAGCTTGCCGTTGGTGGTGTCGCCGAAGTCCGAGTAGTGCTCGCTGCGCAGGGCGAAACCGGCCTGGAGTTTCTCGCTGAGCTGCCCTTCGAGGTCGAAGTAGGCGCCGATCACCCGGCGATCCAGCGAGGCGGCGTCCACCTGGGTGATGCCCGAGTAATAGCCAGGGATGCGTCGCCCGGTCAGCGGGTCGACGGTGTTGAACAGGGGGCCGTTCTGCCAGCCTTGGGCATCACCGGCCGTGAGTTGGTAGTTCTCCTCGCGCCAGGCCAGGCCGGCGGACACGGTGAGTGGCTTGAACAGCAGGTCGGTGGCGAAGTCGCGGGTCCAGTCCAATGTAAGGTTGGTCTGGTCGGCCTCGCGCCGGCCGGTGTAGATCGTCGAGGCGCTGGCGCTGCCCCAGCTGGGGTTGATGGCGTCGCGGTCGGTGGAGTCGAGGCGGTTGTTGCCGTGGTTCAGCGCCAGGTCGAAGTGACCGAGCGTCTCGTCCTCGTAGCGCAGGCCGCCGGTGACGGCATAGTCCTCAAGGCTGTAGCGGGTGATCGGCAGGCGCCCGTCCGGGTAGCGGGCCAGGGCCACGCTGCCATAGTTGTTGCGCAGGGTGGTGGGCGGGTCGAAGAAGTTCTCGGCGTCGGTGTTCTTGTGCGCATAGGTGGCCAGGCCATAGGCGCTCAGGCCTTCGCCCAGGCCCATCTCGGCATTGGCGGTGACGTTGTACTGGTCCGAGACATTGCCCGAGCCCCAGCGCCAGTTGCGGTAGCGATTGTTCTGCTCGCGCGGGGTGTTGGTGCTGGTGGACCCGGGGTAGAACAACCGGTTGTCGTCGCGGGTGTCGCTGGCCGGGTCCTGGCTGCCGGCGTCGAAGGCCAGGGTGAGGAAGCCGTCGTTGGGCAGGGCGAGGCCCTTCCAGCCGCTGAGTTTGCGTTGCAGGCCATCGCCTTTGTCGTAGCCGCCGAAGCGGTAGCCGATGTTGCCGCCGTCGTCGCGTTCCTTGAGCACGATGTTGATCACCCCGGCGATGGCGTCCGAGCCGTACTGGGCGGCGGCACCGTCGCGCAGGATCTCGACCCGCTCCACGGCTGACAGC
Source organism: Pseudomonas entomophila L48 (assembly GCF_000026105.1). Lineage (NCBI taxonomy): Bacteria > Pseudomonadati > Pseudomonadota > Gammaproteobacteria > Pseudomonadales > Pseudomonadaceae > Pseudomonas > Pseudomonas entomophila. The sequence goes on along the minus strand of NC_008027.1, from coordinate 3,709,581 downwards.
GGGATCAGGCTCAGGTCCACCGCCGCCGCGCCGCGGCCATTGACCAGGCCCTGGCGGGTGACGTTGGCGCTGGTGTGGCGGCGCTTGCCGTTGACCAGCACCAGCACTTGGTCGGAGGCCAGGCCACGCAGCGAGGCGCCCTGGGCGATGGAGCCGGCGAAGGCGCCTTGTGGCGACTGGGGGTAGTTGAACGAGGGTGACAGGGCGGTGAGGGCGCCGGACAGGTCCTGGGCGCCGGTCTGTTGGAGCTTCTCGCCTCTGAGCACGTCCACCGGGGCGGCGCTCTGCAGGGCGGTGAGGTCGCTGCGGTGGGTGCCGACCACGACTACGGTGTCGAGTGGGGCGGCGGCGAGGGCGGGCAGGGCGAGGCTGCCGATGGCCAGGCTCAGGGCCAAGGGGGTGAGGTGGGGCATGGGGGTGTCCTTTTTAATGGCAGTGGGGCCTCTGCGAGGCCCTCTCGCGACGCAAGGCCGCTCCCACAAGGATTGCGCGCTCCCTGTGGGAGCAACTGTCTTCTTTGTGGAAGCTGGCCTAGCAGGCATAGATCACCGAGTGCCCTTGGCCCGGCCTTGCCGGGCATCGCCAGCAAGGCTGGCTCCTACAGGTTTGCAGTGGGGCTCAGGTTTCCCGAGGTCACTGTGGGAGCGGCCTTGCGTCGCGAAAGGGCTGCGCAGCAGCCCCAAGGGCAGAAAGTCAGAACCGGCTGGTGACGCTCAGACCGACCGTGCGTGGATCGCCGTAGGTGATCACGTACTGCCCGGCGCCACCGTTGGGCCGGCCATGCACCTGGTAGCGGCGGTCGGTGAGGTTGTTGACGAAACCGGTGACGCTGAGCTTGTCGTCGGCGCTGAACCAGCTCAGCCGCGCATTGGCCAAGGTGTAGTGCGGCTGGCTGAGGGTCGCGTCGGCGCTGCCCTGGCGGTCGGCGAGGAAGTACTCCTTGTCGCGGAAACTCACGTCGCCACCGGCCACCACACGCCCGGGCACGTCCAGCGGCAGGGTGTAGTCGGCCCCCAGCGACACCACATTGCGCGGCGAGCGCACGAAACTGTTGCCGCTGTAGTCGCCGGTCACCACGCCGGTGGTCGGGTTGGTGTTCTTGAAGTCGGTGTACTCGGTGTCGAGGAACGACAGCGCCGCGCGCAGGTGCAGGCGTTCGGTGGGCTGGCCTTCGAGCTCCAGCTCCGCGCCCTTGACCTTGCCCTTGGCGCCGTTGGTCAGGGCGGTGGTGAGCACGCCGTCGTTGACCGTCAGCAGGTTCACCTGGATGTCCGAGTAGTCGTAGTAGAAGACGTTGGCGTTGACCGTCAGGCGCCGGTCGAACCACTCGGACTTGAGCCCCAGCTCGTAGGCGTCCAGTTCTTCCGGGTCGACCGTGGTCAGCTGCGCCAGGCTGGTGGACAGCCCGGTATTGAAGCCACCGGAGCGAAAGCCATGGGCGTAGCGGAAGAACACCCGCAGGTTGTCGTTGATGCGGTATTCCGGGGTCAGGTCGTAGGTCCAGGCCTCCCAGGTCTTGTCTTCCTGGCGGTTGCCGTTGCTGCCGGCACCGGCGATGGGGATCAGCGGGCCGTTGGCGGTGGCGCGGGTCAGTTGCACCAGGTCCAGGTCGATGTCTTTTTTCTCCTGGGTCCAGCGCAGGCCGCCGGTCACGCTGAAGGCGTCGGTGAATTCATAGGTGACGTTGCCGAACAGCGCGTAGCTGTCGGTACAGTGGTCGAAGCCCAGATCGCGGTAGGCCGTGGTGCCGACCTGGTTGGAGCCGGTGCCGTTGGGTGTCGGGCCTGGGGCGACGATGCGCTGCGCGGCGCTGTCGAGGTCTTCGTGGAAGTAGTGGGCACCGAGCAGCCAGTGCAGCGGGCGATCCTCCGGCGAGGCCAGGCGCAGTTCCTGGGACCACTGGCGGTAGCTGTTGTCGGTGATCGCGGCGCCGTTGACTTCGTAGGGGGTGTAGTCGGCGTCGGTGGTGGAGCGGTTGCGGATGTAGTCGTAGGCGCTGATCGAGGTCAGGGTGTAGTCGCCCAGGTACCAATTGAAGGTCAGCGAGGCACCGTCGTGGTCGAGGCGGTAGTCCTCGTTGACGTTGAGCGAGATGTCACGGCCGTTGGGGCGCTCGTAGCCGACGTTGTAGTAGCGGCCCACCGGCAATGAGCCGTTGCTGCCGTCGCCCTTGAACTGGCGGCTGTGGAGTTTCAACAGGGCGTCGAGGTCGGGGTTGAGCTGGGCGAGGAACTGCACGCGCACCGCCTTCTTGTTCACGTCGCCGTAGGTGTTGCCGTCGTAGTCGTTGTTCTGGAAGCCGTCGCGCTCTTCGGAATACAGCGATACCCGCCCGGCCAGTTTCTCGTCCACCAGGGTGCCGCCGATGGCGCCGTTGAGGATGCGCTCGTTCTTGCTGCCGAAGCCGACCGTGCCATAGCCGTCGGTGTCGAAGGTCGGTTTCTTCGAGATCACGTTGACCGCGCCGGCGGTGGTGTTCTTGCCGTACAGGGTGCCTTGCGGGCCGCGCAGGATCTCGATGCGCTCCAGGTCGAACAGCGGCCCGCCACCGGCGACGGGGGCGTTGAGGTAGACGTCGTCGGCATAGATACCCACTGGGTAGACCGTCGCCGCGCCAGTGTCGCCGGTGCCCAGGCCGCGGATGTACCAGCGCGGGCGACCGTCGCCGTCGGGGTTCTTGGCCGAGGCGTTGGGCACGAAGGTGGTGATGTCGCCCATTGCGCGCACGCCGTCGGCGACCAGTTGCGTGCCCTTGATGGCCGACACGGCCACCGGCACTTCCTGCAGCGTCTGTTCGCGGTGCTGGGCGGTGACGGTGACGGTCTCCAGGGCCGGTTCGGGCTTGTTGTCGGCGGCGGCGAAGGTGTGGCTGGCGGTGCTGCCGAGCAGCAGCGCGAGGCTGATCTGGCGGGCAAGTGGATGGCGTTGGTGCATGTGGAGTCTCCCCATATTGAAACGTTGTTGGGGAGTGCTGGAGCAGGGACTGTGCCAGTCTCATAACTTATTGTTTTTACTTGTTTTTATTGGATTTTTTCAGGCGCTGTGCGGATTGGACAACAGAGAGGTGCTTGCTGGGTGTTGCTGGCGCAGCAGGGGCTTCATAAATGTCTTACGCGTTCCAAGGAAAGCTCCTACGCGAGCTCGGATCGGTCCTGCATATCTGGCGGAGAAGTTCCGCTAGCTTGGCGGTTTTCCCCACTTTGCAGGGGGCAATGCTGCGCCCCGGCCAAGGTGGCCCAACCAGGGACAACGGATGTTCGACTCATTACCCCCCGACCGCCTGCGGTTTCATGTACCGGCAGTCCAGCCTGAGCTTCAGGTCCTGAAATTCAGCGGCGACGAATACATCAGCAGGCTCTACCGCTTCGAGCTCGAACTGGTCAGCGAAAATGCCCGCCTGCCGCTCGAGCGGATGCTCAACCAACCGGCCTTTCTCGCCTTCGACGGCCTGGACTGCGGTATCCACGGTGTCATCAGCCGGTTCCGCCAGGGCGTGATCGGCGACCGCCTCACGCACTACCACGCCCGGCTGGAGCCACGGTTGGCGCGGCTGGGCCTGCGCACCAACTACCGGGTCTTCCAGCAGCGCACGGTGGCGCAGATCATCGGCCAGGTGCTCGAAGAGCACGGGCTGCTGGGTGACAGCTACCGCTTCCTCCTCGAAGAACCCTATCCACCGCGTGAGTACTGCGTGCAGTACGGCGAGAGCGACCTGGCGTTCATCGAACGGCTGTGCCAGGAAGACGGCATCCACTACCACTTCCAGCATTCGCGCCAGGGCCACGGCGTGGTGTTCGCCGACCACCAGTCGCACTTCCCCCGGCTCGGGCGCGCCCTGGGCTTTCATCCCCCCACCGGCCTGCAGGCCGACACCCAGGTGGTCAGCCAGTTCGGCGTGAGCGTGCGCACCGCGGTCAACCAGGTGGAGCTGCGCGACCATGACTTTCGCAAGGCCGCGCTGCCGCTGGCCTACCCGAGCAGCACCGGCGAGGCCCAGGTGCTGCCCCTGGAGCACTACGCCTACCCTGGCAGCCTGCGCCAGACCCTCGACCAGCAGCGGGGCGCTTCGCTGAGCAAGCGGGCGTTGCAGCGTTGTCGCTTCAACCATTGCCTGGCCGAAGGAGCCAGCGACGCGGCGTTTCTGCGCAGCGGCCATCTGCTGCAGCTGAACGACCACCCCCGCGAGGCCTGGAACGACCTGTGGCTGCTCACCCACGTCCACCACGAGGGCCAACAGCCCCAGGTGCTCGAGGAGCACGCCGCAGCCGACGCGCAGACGCGCTACAGCAACACCTTCAACGCCATCCCCTGGGACGTGCTGTTCCGCCCGCCGCTGGCCCGGCCCCGGCCGCAGGTGCCCGGCGGCCAGGTGGCCAAGGTCACCGGCCCACCCGGCGAGGAGGTGTATTGCGACGCCCTGGGCAGGGTCAAGGTGCAGTTCCACTGGGACCGCGAAGGCCGGGGCGACGCGCACACCAGCTGCTGGTTGCGGGTGCTGTCCAGCTGGTCCGGCGACCGTTACGGCGCGGTCACGCTGCCCCGGGTCGGCATGGCGGTGGTGGTCAGCTTCCTCGACAACGACCCCGACCAGCCCGTGGTCAGCGGCTGCCTGCCCGACAGCCTGCACCCGCCACCCTATGCCTTGCCCGAAAACCGCAGCCGCACGGTGTTGCGCAGCCGCAGCCTGGGTGGCGGCGGGGGCTACAACGAACTGGCCATGGAGGACCGCGCGGGGCAGGAGCTGCTGTACCTGCGCGCCCAGCGCGACTACGAGCGGCAGGTGGGCAACGACAGCCATGAGGCAATCGGTGGCCGGCGCGAGGTGCGGGTGAAGGGGCCCAGCCGGGTCACCCTGGAGGCCGAGGAGCAGCGCACCGTCGGCGGGCATCGGCAGGTGCTGGTGCGGGCCAGCGACCACTTGGTGGTCGAGGAGGGCAGCCAGACCCGCGTGGGCACGGTGCTGGTGCAACACGCCGGGCGCCAGGTGCAGGTGTCGGCGGACGGCGAGGTGGTGGTGGAGGGCGGTGCCAGCATCACCCTCAAGGTTGGCGGGCAGCACTTGGTGATCAATGGCGCGGGGATTTTCTGCAGCAGCCCGATCCAGATCGGTGGGGCGCCGGCGGCCAGCCAAGCGGTGGCTCCGCTGCCGCCTGAGCTGGCGGGCAGCCAAGGGCCAGCCGCGCTGCCCAAGGTGGTGGCGCCAGTGATGCTGGCCCTGGTAGCGGCAAGCAAACAGGCCGACCAGGACTACTGCCCGCTCTGCGAGGCCTGCGCCAATGGTCGGTGCCTGCCGCTTGGAGGTACTCGATGAACAATCAGGATCCGTGGCTGTGGATGGCCGCGCAACGTGCCCAGGGCCGTGAGGTTGTGCTGTTGCTGGATGGCGAGGCTCGCACTCGGCAAGTGTTGATGGCGACGTTGGGTAGCGACCGTTGGAGCGCCTTGTACAACCAGACACCAGCAGCCCAGCTGGCCGGTGCCGGGCCGGTCGCATTCCTCGTCGGCGATGCCGAACTGCGCCTGGCCGAGCCGGACCTTTCGGCGCCGCAGACGCATTGGGGTTGGCTGGCGAGCCTGGCGCCCGGCGACTGGGTGGGCTGGCTCAGCCACTGGCGGGCGCGGCTGATGGTTGGGCACGGGCTGTACCGCTTTCACGATAACCGCGTGCTGGCCCGTGCCCTGAATGCCCTGACTCAGGTTGAACTGCCAGCTTACCTCGGCCCGACCCTCAGCCTCTGTTACTGGCAAACGGATGTCTGGCGGGTTGTGGATAACCCGGCCCCCGGTAGCTACCCCGTGCCCTCCGAGCCAGCCTGGCTGCGGGTGCCGGCACCTGCCGCCGAGGTGACGCTGCTTGTGAATGCTGACCGGTACCTGGTGCGGTATGACTACGAACGCTATCTGCAACTGGCGAGTGAACAGGACCACGAGGCCTGGCTTGGGCGACGGCTGGAGCAGGCCAAGGCCTGGGGTTGGGAGGCGTCTGCGCAGTTGGAGTTTCTGTTGCTCAGCAGCTTGCGCTCGCCGGGGTTCAAGGTCGGGGAGGACTGGGCGCGGTGGCCGGAGGAAACACCCGAGGCACATTTTCAGCGGATGCGACGGATTGCGCCATTAGAGCAAGGGAGAACGTGAAATGAAGTCTTGGAGGAAACGAGGAGTTGTTGTAGCGGCCGTATTGCTACAGACCAGCTGCTCTGAATGGCAGCCGAATACTTTCACACTGGTGGGGGAGTTACCGCCGAATTTTTCTTATTGGGCGGGCGCACTCTATGAACCGGAGCCTGGTACCCCATGCACCGTCACAGACTGGACACGCACCATGCCGGAATATAACCGACCTTGGCTGGGAGAGTACAAGCCAGAAATAGAGATACAAATACGCACTCTGATAAAGGGCTGTCAGATGGTATTGAAAACTGTCGAGATAAAGATATTTGCACGGTGGTCAGAGGCGACCCGGGTCAATAGGGTGGATAGTTATGCGCGTGCGGGTATGCATATTTATTCTGAATATGAAGGTAAAAATAAACGCACATTCAAAAAAGATGGTGAAGATGTTTTTTATGGTGAATGCCATTGGATGTTTAGAACGATGGGAAAAAATCGCCAATTGAGAAAGATGTTGAGTTGTCGGCAGGATGTCAGTCGTGGAGAAATCGGATTAGGGATAGTGTATGCCGCTTATACATTGGATCAACTACCGGGGAAGACCATAAAAATGAATGTTCGTTTGCTTGAAGAGGAGGAGCCGGGCGAAGGCGGGAGGTGGGTCAAATTTCCAAACGGGTGGAAAAGATGTATGGGTAAAGGTTTTGAAGATCCTTATGCCTTTTGCAGAGGTAACACATCTGATTTCAGTCATTTTACGGGGCCGAATGGCGAAATTTGCACAATTCATCCTGGGTGTAAGGAGTAGCAACTGTTATGAAAGATATCGTGGACGAATTGTCATTGCCCATTAACCCGAAAATTTTCGCTTGCCCGATACAGGACTGCCGGACCAGCTTTCAGTTAGTCGATGAGTTTGGACAAGGCGAGCCATATGCAGGGCTAGGCTATGAGGCAATCGATCGGGAGGGAGTGACTTATCAAGGGGTGCTGGATGTTCAAGGGAAGGGTACTGTTATAGCGCACTATAGTGGCGGGTTGGTTGTTACACTTTTGACAGGCTATATCGGTGTCGATGAGTTTTATACGACTTTGATCGAGCGAAAATTTTACCCTTTAAAAATTACGGAGCTACAAGTTCGCGCAGAAGCTACTCGGTTCAGACATGAAGATGGCTCCCGGTCCTTGGACAACCCTGCTCAAGCCTTGTGCGACCACTTTTTCCAGGTCGAGGTTCGTGATCTTGTCCGGTACGCCTGCCATCTACCTCCCCCGACAAAGTCTAATTTTCCTTTGGAGAAACACGCAAAAAAACTCATGCGCGGGCATGGTGCCCACGGCGTGTGCCTGAGGCCCAACCAGCACACGGTGCTGGAAGTCCGCCCCCTGCGCGCCTTGCGGTTGGTGCTGTCGAAGGATCCAGGTTTTTGTGTGTTGAATATGTATCAGCTGGCACTCATGGCCACGCTGAGCTATTCGCCGTTCGGGCAAGAACCGGATGGGCACCCGGTCCGGGCATCGACGGTCAGCTTTCCCCTTGAGCCCAGCGTTGGCAACTGGTTTGCCGAGTCGCTGAGTGCATTCAGGGAGATCTGGAGGGTCGATACGAAACTGACGCAGTCGTTCTACCCGTTCTATGAAGAAGTGCCGTACTCGCAGCGATGGGAAATCGCGCCTTTTGATCCCGACCTGTATCCCTACAACCATCCGGAACAGAGAGATCTTCAAGAGCATCCCGCCAAGCTTCATTTTCTTGATGACAGAAATCGGTTCAACGCAACGGATACTCAGGCATTTATTGTTCACACGCCTGATCAGATGTTGATAGCAATCCGGGGTACCAGCGAATTCATGGCCGATGCGCTTCGGGATGCAGATGCGTTACAGGTGGAGTTCAATGAAGGGGAAGGGCGAGTTCATCGAGGATTCTATGAATCCGCTATGCAAGCCTATAATTTCGTCCGGGAGTACATGGACAGGTTCCACACCCATCAACGGCTGGTCATCTGCGGCCACAGCCTTGGCGGTGCAGTCGCCTTGCTTCTGGCGGAAATGCTTCGCCGCCAAACAGATGGCATCGACATCCAACTCTACACCTTCGGTGCCCCCCGCGCCGGCGACGCCACCTTCATGCAAGGCGCTGCCAATCTGGTTCACCACCGCATCGTCAACGACAACGACCCGGTCCCCAGTGTCCCCGCCAGCTGGATGCACCGTCCCTTCGAGCGGGTCCGGCAGGATGTCGCGCAGGCCCATATGCAAGCGCCCCTGGGGATGAAGACGGTGCTCAGCAGTCTCGGTTTCGAACTGGCCGAATCCTACGAGCACCACGGCGAATTGCGCCATTTCATGAGCATTCCCTTCGCGCCTGGCCGTCAATCCGCCGTGCTGTGGACGCCCGGCTGCAGCACCATCACCGAGCAAGCGCTGTGCAACCGCATGCTGCGGCACGAGTATGGCCTGCCCGAACGTATGGCGTTCATGGATCAACTGTTCAGGGTCGGCGACCATTTCATGGTTGCCTATATCCCCGCCTGCTGGGCCGCGTTGCGCCGCCATCAGGAGGTCCTGCAGGCCAACACACCTCCTGTCACCCGCCGTGAACTGTCGCTGATCCGCGCAATGCTGGTTTCATTCGATGAACAGATCCAGCGCAGGCAGGCGTCGATCAAGCAGGCGGACCCACACCGTCGTCAACATGAAAACCGGCTGCAAATCATGCAGGAGGAACGCCGCCGACTCGAAGCCACCCTGACGCGGCTTTCTGCGCTCGCCACCACCACCGTCACCGCAGCCCAGGTCTACGGCTCGCTCGCCAACCACCCCGAACTCGAAACCGTACTCGCCCGCTGGCACGCCCATGACGTGAACAACCGCGAAGAGCAGCTTGTCATGGCCCCCGCCGAGCTTCCTTCGAACGAGCCACCGATAATCCAAGTCACCTCCGACGAAATCTTCGCCATGCTCGATGCCGAGAGCGATCCGTTGGATCCCCTGAACTTGATATAAAAAAGGGCCCGGAGCGTGCGCTCGGGCCCTTCCCACGCCGCCAGCACCCAGGCCGCACCGCTGGCCATGGCGCCCAAGGAACAGGACATCAACGTGGTGACGTTCGACGAGCTGTTCGCCAGCCTCGACGACCCGCTCGACCTCATATGAGCAGTGGCCGGCTTGCCCGGCGCCGCGTTCAAACCGCCAGGCGCGATGTCGACCCGATCACCTGCTCCAGCACGCTCGAGTCGATCCATTCGCGCACGTCGATGCGCCGTGGAATGAACCCCCAGCGATGGAGAAACTCGCTGAAGTCCTGCAACGCCGCGATCGACCGGCTATCCAGCGCCGTGCGCAAGCGCCGGTGGGCGTCCTCGCCATAGGCCGCCGCCACCCAGTACTCGCTGGTGTTCAGCTCGCGGGCGAGAAAGCGCCGGGTCTCCTCGGGGTTGGCCCAGGCCCACTGCTCGGTGCGCAGCACGGTATCGACCAAAATACGGCTGGCGTCGAAATGCTCGTGCAGCAAGTGGGTGTCCACCGTCAACGTGCGTGGGGTGCCGTTGTTGCTGCGGATCAGTGGGTCGGGGTGGCTGCCGGTGTCGACCACCACGCGCAGGCCGAACTCGTGGGCCAGCTGCACCGCGTGGGCCCCCTTGAGGAAGATCGCGTCGATGTCGCCGCGCAGCAGGCCGATCAACTCGTTGTTGCGCCGGCTCACGCGGCGGGTGTCCAGGGCCACTTCCGAGCCGTACAGGTGCTGCTTGGGTTCGTCGCTGTAGGTGCCGCCGTAGGGGTAGTCCACCAGCTCGACATCGGCCACGTTCAGCCCTTCGAGCTTGAGCGCGTTCTCCAGGCCGCGCAGGGCCTGGGCGCGGGTGAAATCGATCTGCACGTTGGCCCACTTGGGCAGGCCGAAGCGGCGGTTCTTCAGGTCGCGGATGCCGCGCACGCCGCTTTCTTCGGTGGTGAGGATCAACTGCACCTCGTCGATCCAGCTCAGCCCCAGCACCCGGGTCTCGACGCCGCTGGCGTAGGCCCAGATCGCCGGGATGCTGCCGCCGTGGCGCACCGAGTTCTGCAGGTGGTGGTCGTAGTGGGCCTCGCGTACCTCACGTTCGCTGGACTCACGCAATGACTGGATGCGCGTGCCGAACGGTGCGAAGGCCTGGGCCAGGCGCCCGGACTGCACGGCGATGCCGAGGCCGGTGGGTACCGGGCTGTGGGTGTACCAGAGGGTTTCCAGGGGCTTGCTCATAGGGCGACGGGCTTCCTGTCCATGGGGGTTGTCGTGGCGAGCAGCGCTTCCAGCGGCTGCCGGTCGATCCAGTCGCGCACCGCGAAGCTTGCGGGGATGAAGTGCCAGCGCTGGAGGAAGTGCACGAAGTCCTGCAGGGCGTCGATGGCCTGCTCGTCCAGGGCGGTGCGCAGGCGCAGGTGGGCGTCGTTGCCGTAGGCCACGGCGGCCCAGTACTCGCTGCTGTTGGTCTCGTGCGCCAGGTAGCGGCGGGTTTCGTCCGGGTGCTGGTGCGCCCAGTGCTCGGCGCGCAGCACGCTGGCGAGGATGGCGTGGGCCACCTGTGGGTGCTGCTCGAGCAGGTGGCTGTCCACGGCCAGGGTGCGTGGCGTGCCGTTGTTGCAGCGGATCAGTGGGTCTGGGTGGCTGCCGGTGTCGATCACGGTGCGCAGGCCGAAGGCGTGGGCCAGCTGCACGGCGCTGGCGCCCTTGAGGAAGATCGCGTCCACTTCGCCGCGCAGCAGGCCAGCCAGTTCCAGGTTGCGGCCTTCGCCCTCTGAGGTGGATACCGGAGTGCCGGCGACATTGCGTACCGGGCGGTCGCTGAAGGTGCCGGCGTAGCGGTAGTTGACCAGTTGCAGGTCGCCCACTTGCAGGCCGTCGAGCCTGAGCGCGTTTTCCAGGCCGCGCAGGGCCTGGGCGCGGGTGAAGTCGATCTGCACCGCGGCCCAGTCGGGCAGGCCGAAACGCCGGCCCTTGAGATCTTTAACGCTGTGGATGGCGCTGTCCGGGCGGGTCAGGATCAGTTGCGCCTCGTCGGCCCAGGACAGGCCGATCACGCGGGTCTCGCGGCCTTGGGCGCGGGCCCAGATCGCCGGGATGCTGCCGCCGTGGCGCACCGAGTTGCGCAACGTGTGGTCGAAGTGCGATTCGCGTACGGCCTGCTCGTCGGCTTCGCGCACCGACTGCACGCGGGTGCCGAGGGCGGCCAGGTCTTGCTGCAGCCAGCCTTGCTGCACGGCGATGCCCAGGCCGGTGGGCACCGGGCAACGGGTGTACCAGAGGGTGTCGAGGGGGTGGCTCATGTTCGTGCTCCTCAGGCGCTGGCCTTCAGTGGCGCGGCGGCGGGCGGCTGCACCAGTGGCAGTACTTCCTGGCCGATGCGCAAGGCTTCCTCCAGGTGCGGGTTGGCCGCCAGGATGAAGGTCGAGAAGCCGGCGTCGCGGTACTCGGCCAGGCGTTCGGCGATGTGCTCGTGGCTGCCCACCAGGCCCACCGTCGGGCCGGGCTTGGCCTTGGCGAAGCCGGCCCACAGGTTGCGTGCCAGCTTCAGCGCGTCGAAGTCCTGCAGGTGTTGGTGGTAGGCAGCCTGGCGCGCGCCGCCCACCGAGTCGGAGCCGCTGGCGAAGCCCTTGGCGATGGCGCTGCTCTTGCCTTCGAGGCGTTCGAACTGCTGGCGCAGTTCGCGCCAGGCCTGCTCTTCTGTCTCACGGGCGAACAGGTCGACGCGCAAGCCGAAGCGCACCGTGCGGCCCTGCTTGTCGGCCAGTTCGCGCACCCGCTCGATATGCGGCTTGAGCTTGTCGATGGGCTCGGCCCAGTTCAGGTACACGTCGGCGTGATGGGCGGCGACCTCCAGTGCGGCATCGGAGAAGCCTGAGAAGTACACCCCAGGCTTGCGCTCGTGTTGCAGGCCCGGCGGCAGGCTGCCGTGCTCCAGGCGGTAGATGTCGCCTTCGTAGGAGAACGTATCATTGGCCCATAGGCCCTGGATCACGTCGAGGAATTCGCCGGTGCGCTTGTAGCGCAGGTCGTGTTCGAGGAAGTCGCCGTTGGCGCGCTGGCTGGCGGGGTTGCCGCCGGTGATGATATTCCAGTCCAGCCGCCCGCCGCTGAGGTTCTGCAGGATCGCCGCCTGCTGCGCGGCATAGGCGGGCAGGGTCCAGGTGGCCTGGAAGGCGATCAGGAAGCGGATGCGCCGGGTCTCGCGGGCCAGCGCGGCGGCGGCGATCCACGGCTCGGGACCGGTGGGCAGCAGGGCGCCCTCGAAACCGGCCAGCTCGGCGGCCTTGGCCACCTGGGCGATGTAGTCAATGTAGGTGAAACCATCGGCCTCGCCGTTGGGCAGGCGGCCGGGGGCGATGTGGCCGGGGCGGTGGTTCGGGTTTCCGCGGTTGTGGCGGTCGGTGGACAGCTGCGGGCCGTCGGTGCCCAAGGGCAGGCGCCAGAAGAACTCGGTGGTCATGGGGGCTCCTGAAGGGGAGGTTGGCGATGGGGAAGGTGGTGCAACGGCTGTGCCAGGGCGGTGCGGGGCCCGAATTGCTGGGGGGGCTAGGGAAGCGTGCTGCTGTGGCAGCAGTCGGGCAGCAGCGATTGCATGAGCAGCAGCAGGCCAGGGTCAGGCTTCGGCGTTCACCTCACCGGCGCTGCGCAGATAGGCGTCGTACAGTCCGGCATACGCGCCACCAGCCTCGACCAGCTCGGCATGCCGCCCCAGCTCCACAACCCGCCCATGGCGCACCACGGCAATCCGCTCGGCGTCACGAATGGTCGCCAGGCGGTGGGCGATGATGATCGCCGTGCGCCCCTGGCACAGCCGCCGCAGCGCCTGCTGGATGCGCCGCTCGGTGTGCACGTCGACCGCCGAAGTGGCTTCGTCGAGCACCAGCACCGCAGGGTCCGCCAGGTAGGCGCGCACCAGGCACACCAACTGGCGCTGGCCATGGCTGAGGTGGCTGCCCAACGGGCCGACTTCAGTGTGGTATTGCAGCGGCAGACGCTCCAGCACTTCGTCGGCGCCCAGCTCGCGGGCGGCGGCGACCAGCTGGGCATCATCGGCCTCGGGCCGGGCCAGGCGCAGGTTGTCGAGAATGCTGCCGCTGAACAGCACGTTGTCCTGCAGCACCACGCCGACGTTGCGCCGCAGGTCGTGCTGGGCCAGTTCGCGCAGGTCGATACCGTCGAGCTTCACCGCGCCGTTGTGCACGTCGTAGAAGCGCGTGAGCAACTGCACCAGGGTGCTCTTGCCATGCCCCGAAGGGCCGACGATGGCCAGCACCTCGCCTGCGCGGATGTGCAGGTCGAGCCCGTCGATCACCGGCCGGGCGTTGTAGGCGAAACCGACCTGCTCGAAGCTCACTTGGCCACGAGCCCGGCCCTGTGCTCGCGGTTGATCTGGGTCGCGCACCTCGGCGCGGGTGTCGAGCAGCAGGAAGATACGCTGCGCCGAGGCACTGCCGGTGGCGTAGCGCTCGAACAGGTCCGACAGCTCTTGCAGCGGCCCGAGGAACAGGAACACGTAGAACAGGCTCTCGGCAATCTGGCCGACGCTCACCCGGCCCTCGGCCAGGCCAAAGGCGCCCACCAGCAACAGCACGGCCATGCCCGCCGTACTCAACAGCGCAGTGAGCGGGGCGAACCAGCCGGTGCGCAGGCTGCCGCGGATCAGGGCCTGGTTGAAGTCCTCCAGCAAACGCCGGTAGCGCCGCAGGTTGCCGGCTTCGCGGCCACACTGCTGGATCAGCCGCACGCCGCTGACGCTTTCGACCAGGTGCGCGGTGAAGCGGCTGCGCTGTTCGGCGACCCTGGCCCAGCTGCGTTGTGAAACACGCTTGAAACGCCAGGTCGCCAGCACCAGCAGCGGGACGGTGGCAGCCAGGCTGTAGAAGAAGCTCGGCTCGATGCGCCACAGCATCACCCCGGCCAGGCAACAACGCAGCAGGGCGCCGATCAGCTCCGGCGGGCCTTGCACCAGCAACGGCTCCAGCGCGTCGACGTCGCGGTCGACGCGGGCGATGATGCGCCCGGCGCGGGTCTGGTCGAAGTAGCTGACCGACAGCCCCTGGACATGGGCGAACACCTGCACGCGCAGGGCACCGAGCACGCGGATCGCCGCGTTGCCTGCAATGAATTGCGAAGCCCCGGCCAGCAGGAAGCGCCCCAACCAGCTGGCGGCCAGTCCCAGGCCGAGCCACAGCACCAGGCGCTCGTCGAGCAGCCAGTGGCCAGCTTCCTGGAGCAACCCACGGTCGATCAGCTCGCGGACGAACCAAGGCCGCAGGAACACGGTGAGCACCAGCAGCAGCTCCAGGCCGATCACGCTCATGATCGCCCCACGGATCGGCCGCAGCAGCGGCAGCAGGCGGTGCAGCATGCCGCGATCGAGGGTCTGGCGCGCCAGGCGCTGTTCGATGTCGATATCGCTTTCAGCCATGCTCGATCCCCAACAGCTCGCGGTAGTGGGCGTTGTGCGCCGCCAGTTCGGCGTGGCGGCCGCTGGCGCTGATGCGCCCGCCTTCGAGCAGCAGTACGCGGTCGGCCAGCAGCAGGGTGGACAATCGGCTGGTGATCAACAGCAGGGTCGGCGCACGCCCTTGCTGGCGGCGCAGGTTGTCGAGCACGCGACGCTCGTTGTGGGCATCAAGGGCGCTGGTGGCATCGTCCAGGCAGAGGATGTCCGGTGCGCCAAGCAGGGCGCGGGCCAGGCACAGGCGCTGGCGCTGGCCACCGGAAAGGCTCACGCCACGGTCGCCCAGCGTCGTATCCAGGCCTTGGGGCAGGCGCTCCAGCACGTCCTCGGCGGCGGCCAGGCGCAGGGCTTCGCGCAGCGTGCTGTCGCTGGCCTCTGGCGTGGCCAGGCGCAGGTTGGCGGCCAGCGAATCGGAAAACAGGAAGCTCTCCTGCGGCAATACCTGCACCCGACGGCGCAGGGTGTTCAGGTCGATGTCGCGCACATCGTGCCAGCCGGTGCGGTCGGAGCCGACCCGTACGCTGCCGCCGTCCACATCGGTCAGGCGCGGCAACAGGCTGGCCAGCAGGCTCTTGCCGCTGCCGGTGGCGCCGACCAGCGCCACCACCTCGCCGGGACGCAGGTGCAGCGAGCAACCCTGCAACAGGTCGCGTGCGGCTTCCGGTGTGCCCACGCGCACCTGCTCCAGCTTCAGGCCTAGTGGCCCGTCCGGCAGGGTGCCCAGGCCACTACGGATGGCGGGGCGTTCGTCGATCAGCTGCCAGATGCGCTCGGCACTGGCGCGTGCATCGGCGAACGTCTGCATCACCCGGCCGATGCCCTCGATGCGGAACACCAGCGTGGTGGCCACCAGCAGCGAGGTCACCAGCTCGCCGATGCCCAGCTGCCCGGCGGCCACCCGATGGGCGCCGTACACCAGGATCCATACATGCCCAAGGGCGACCACTGCCTGAGGCAGGGGTATTCGCGAGCTGGCGTAGGCCAGGGCGGCGCGGGCATGCGTGCCGAACACTGTCACCTGTGCCGAGAAGCGGGCGATACGCTGGCCTTCCAGGCCAAACGCCTTGATGACCCGCACCCCGCCGATGCCTTCCGACAGATCCTGGCTCACCTGGTCGTAGGCTGAGGCGACAGCCCGGTCGAGGGTGACCAGGCGCTCGGTCTGGCACACGAACAGCCCCAGCCCGACACCCGTCAGCAGCAGCGGCACCACGCCGAGCAGCAGGTCGTACCAGCACAGCAGGCCGACCGCCGCCAGCACCACCAGCGGCGTCTCGATGATCTGCCGCCAGAAGGTGATCAATGCATCGCGAACCTTGTCGGCATCGCGGGTGGTGCGGGTGACCAGCTCGCCCATGCCATGGCGCCAGTGGTAGCCCAGGTGCAGGGCCTGGACCTGTTCGAGGATGCGTTCGCGCAAGCGCGTCAGCAGGGCCTGGCTGAGCACCAGTGACAGCACGGCGGCGGCGTATTGCAGGAGGCTGCGGGCCAGGGCGATGGCCAGCAGTGCCCACAGCCAGTGCCAGGCCAGGGTGGCGTCGAGGCTGCCATCGGCCAGGCGGGTGACGGCGCGGCCGGCGCCGACATCGTCGACTGCGTGGCCGATCAGCCATTGTTGCCAGGCCAGGGTCAGGTTGCCGGCGATATAGAGGGTGGTGACCAGGGCGAAGCGCCAGGGCATCTCGCGGTAGATGGCCAGGGCGCGCAGGAGGGGGTGTCTTGAGGGCATGCAGGGCTCGGGTCTGGAGTAGGCGGGAGGTGGTCGAGATCGTCGGGGGCGCACAGCGCCCCCGGCGCATGCCTCAACGACGGGTGGCGCCTTGCGCTTCCTTGGCATTGAGCACTGCCGTGTACTCCCCAGGGTCCGCCCCATTGAGGTAATGGTTGCCGACGTTGTGCAGCCGCCAGCGGATCGGGTCATGGGTGGTGTGCACCCGGGCATCGCGCCAGAAGCGGTCCAGGTTCCACTTGCTCAACGAGGCGCTGGCCCCGAGCAACGAAAACAGGTCGCTGGAGATCTTCAGCGCCGCACCATCGGCATGTGCCCGGGCGGTGGCCACCGAGAGGATCAGCTCATCCTGCAGCGCTTTGTCCCCGGGGTCGCGCTCATGGGCGTCGAATACCCGCGCGGCCTCGCGCAGCACCGATTCGGCGCCGCGCAGGGCGACGGCATACTCGCCAACCTGGCGGATGATGTGCGGCTCGTCGCTGGCCCGCTCGACACCGCTCTCGACCCAGGGCCGGGCATGCTCGCGCAGGTAGGCCACCGCCGCCTGCAACGCGCCTGCGGCAATGCCAGTGTCGATGGCGGCATGGAGGATTTGCGGGAAAGTGAGCCCGGTGCGTTTCATCGGCCCGCTGCGCACGGTGACGAAACGCTCGTCGAGGACGATCTCGTCGAACTTCACCGTGCCGCTCACCGAGTGCTGTTGGCCGAAAGCCCGCCAATCATCGACCAGGGTCAGGCCAGGGGTATCCCGGTGCAACAGTACCCCGGCGCCACCGTCCTCGCTGGCGGCGGTCAGCCAGATCCAGTCGGCCAGGTAGGCGCCGGTCGAATAGAACTTGCTGCCGTTGAGCACGAGCTTGCCGTCGGCGCGGCGTTCGACACGGGTCTTGAGGGCGAACTTGTTCTTGCCGCCGACCTCGGCCAGGGCATTGCCCAGGCGTTTGCCGGCCAGCACATCGGCCAGCACGCGGTCGCGGACTTCGTCGGGGTAGCCGTCGAACAGGCCACGCAGCATGACGTTATGGATCTGCAACAACTGGCCGACGCCGCCGTCGGCGGTGGAAATCAGGCGCACGATTTCGACCAGGGTCTCGACCGAGGCGCCGAGGCCGCCGAACTGCGTGGGGACGCCGATGGCGGTGAGGCCGCTGTGCGACAGCCGTTCGGCCTGCGCACGGGGGAGTTGGTCGTTGTTGCGCGGGTCGGCGGCGAGGGTGGCGATTTCGCTGGCGACTTCACGGGCGATGCGCAGGGCTTCGGTTTCGCTGGTGATGCGGTAGGCGGGGGGCAGTTCGATGATGCTCATGATTGACCTCGATGGCGGTGTTCGCGGGGGCTGCCTTGCAGCCCATCGCCGGCAAGCCGGCTCCTACAGGTCAACGCAATACCGGTAGGAGCCAGCTTGCTGGCGATGGGGCGCGCAGCGGCCCTGATCCTGACAACGCCAGAGCAACTTCTTTGCCACTCCAGTGGAGCCCTCGCAGTAGTTGGCCTGCGGCGAGATTCCCAAGGTGAAATGCTGCTCCAGCAACACCCTCGGCCCGCCGCCTGCTGATCTGGCAGCACTCGCCCCGCATGCCTGCTCCCAGGCCAGCAACCTGGCCCGGGGTACTCGCGCACAGTCTCCATGTTCCGGGCCTTCCAGCCCTTGGCACGACCGCTGCAACACACCCTGCACGACGCCCAAGGAGCTATCCATGACCCTCGCCCAAACCGCCCTGCAACCTGAAACACTGGACCGCCTCTGGTTCACCCGCTGCCCGGTACCGACCGCCTCCGGCATCGCCTACAAGCTCGGCTGGCTGCAGGAAGAGTTCGCCCGTGACGGGCTGCCCATCGACACCCTGCAGGAAGCCCGTCAGCTCGGCCATCACCACTACGATCACCTGCTCCCCGGCCTGTTTCGCGAGGGTGGCAACCTGCCGGCCCTGGCTGCTCGCGCCGCCGGGGCGCCATCAAGGCTGGTCGGCCTGACCTGGATCGAGGAGTGGCAGACCCTGCTGGTCCGCCCGGACAGCAACATTCGCCGCCCCGAAGACCTGCGCGGCAAGCGCCTGGCGCTGCCGGCCTGGGGGGACGACCGCCCCGGCAGCATCGCCCGGGCCATGAGCCTGCACGGCTACAAGGGCGCGCTGGCCTCGGCGGGGCTGACCTTCGATGACGTGCATCTGGTGGAGGTGGCGCTACTCGACCAGCAGGGTGCCAGCACCCCGCAGCTGGGCCTGCAACGGCTGTGGTCGGGCCTGGACTACCTGGTGCGCGGCGAGGTCGACGCGGTGTATGTCAAAGGCGCCGCCGCCGCCGACGCCGCCCGCCGCCTCGGCCTGGTGGTGGGGGTCGACCTTGACGCGCTGCCCGACCCACGACACCGCATCAACAATGGCACGCCACGGCCGATCACCGTTCACCAGTCGCTGCTTGACGAGCACTTCGACCTGGTGGCGCGCTTCCTCGCCCAGACCCTGCGCGCTGCCGATTGGGCAGCCGGCAACCGCGAGGCGCTCAACGCCATCCTCGAGGACGAAACCCGTGCCGGCAGCCAGGGCGTGGCCGAGGCTTATCGCGGCGACTTCCACGCCACCCTGGCGCCGGACCTGTCGGCCCAGCGCCTGGCCTTCCTCGACACCCAGAAGACCTTCCTCAACCTGCACGGTTTCCTGGCGCGCGACTTCGACCTCGCCGACTGGGTCGACCACCGCCCCCTGCAAGCCGCCCATGACCTGCTGGCCCAACGCCGCGCCTGACTCCGGAGATCGACCATGACCGTACTGCTCAACGAACGCCCCCTCACCGCCGAACTGCAAGCCTTCATCGACCAGGTACTGGCCGAGGCCGAAGCCGCGTTCACCGTGTTCCGTGAAACCAACACCATCACCGCCAACGGCACCGTCGGCTTCATCGAGCGGGTGCCGGGGCAGGAACTGTTGGTGGCGGTGAACTACGCTGGCCCGTGGAGCTACCGCAAGCCGCTGGAGGCGACGGTCAGCGACTTCGCCGGCAATGTCATCCTCGGCAAGGGCAAGGGTGGCTTGGGGCGGTACAGCAAATTGTTCCAGCAGCATGCCGACATCACCACCGTGTCCCACGTGCATACGCCTTACCTCGGTGCCTGGGCGCAGACCCACCGCACCTTGCCGTTCCACTACGTGCCGGTGCAGCGCTACCAGTTGGCTCGCGAGCTGCCGGTTTACATCGACCGGCGCCAGGCCGAGGTGGATTTCATCCTCGAGCAGATCGCCGCCAATCCCTTCAACCTGGCCATTCTCGAGGCCAACGGCGGCGCTACCGTGTGGGGCAAGCAGGGCCTGCGCGCCACCGCCGAATTCATCCTGTTGCTGGAGGAGGGCGCGCAGATCCAGTTGCTCGCCGATGCACTCGGTGGCTCGCGGCCCTATGGACCGGGTGTGCTCACCCAGCAATGGAAGATGAGTGGCCTGTATGAGCGCGCCACCGAGCTGGGGTTGGTGCCCGGCATCGACCGCCGCAACTGATTCGTCACTGGCAATTTCCGCGGCGAGAGATACATTTTCCGTGCGCTGTACGAGGCGGCGGTAGCCAAGGAAATGCCTGATGAAAACCATCCGTTACAAAGGCGGCTGCCTGTGCGGCCGCATCCGCTTCATTGCCAAGGGCGAACCACGGTTTCCCCACACGTGCTCCTGCGGCATGTGCCAACGCCATTCGGGCGGCCTGACGCTGTGCTGGGTGGAGTTCGACAAGGAGGCCGTGGAGTGGGTCGGCGAGGGTGGCTTGCCGGCCCTGTACCGGGCCTCAGCGCAGTCCAGCCGCGCATTCTGCTCGACCTGCGGCAGCAGCCTGGGCGCGATAGACGATGCGCCTACCGTCGGGTTGCTGTTGGGGTGCTTCGACGCCAAGGGCGAGCAAGCGCTGCGCCCGGCCTACCACTCCTTCGTTTCGTCCCGTCCCCGCTGGTGGAAAATTGGCCCGCTCGCCCTGTCGGAGCGGCTTTAGCCGCGATGCAGACCACGCGTTGCCCGGCACCCGCTTCGCGGGTGATCGCGGCTGAAGCCGCTCCTACAGAGGTCGTGAGAAATCAGAGGGAGGCGCGTTCGCCGCGAAAGTGCGGGAGGATGTGCTCGCCAATGCGATAGGCCTCTTCCAGGTGCGGGTAGCCGGCGAGGAAGAACAGGCCGATGCCGATGGCGTGGTATTCGCGGATCCGCGCCACCACGTTTTCATGGCTGCCAACCAATGCGCAACCTGGCGGGATGCCGATGTAGCCGAAGCCGGTCCAGACGTTGGGGTGGATGAAGAAGTCGTCGAAGGCAGGCGCCTCGCCCTGGTTGGCGTATTCGTGCTCATAGCTCAGCTTGCGCGCTGTGCGCAGCCCGGCGTGGGCGGCACGGGCCTGGACCGTGCCCTTGGCCACGCCTTCGTCGAAGAAGCGCTTGGCTTCGGCCAGGGCCGCCGCCTCGGTGTCGCGGGTGATGACGTCGATGGACAACCCGAAGCGGATGTCGGTGCGCCCATGTTTCAAGGCTCGGGCACGGATATCGGCAATCAACGCGGCGATTTCGTCAGGATGCTCGGCGCGCATTAGGTAGAAGTCGGCATGCTTGGCGGCGAATTCGCGGGCCGCCTGCGAAGAGCCGGCAGTGCAGATCAGCGGCAGTTCGGCCTTCTTCAGCGGCCCGCGCAGGCCACCGCCCTCGGCGCGGTAGTAGCGGCCTTCGTAGTGGAAGTTGTCGTTGTGCCAGTAACCGCGCACCACATCCATGAACTCGGTGGCGCGGGTGTAGCGCTCATCGTGCCCCTCGAAGTCGCCGACCTGGCGCTGGATGGCGTCCGAGCCGCCATTGATGATGTTCCACACCAGGCGGTTGCCGGTGGCGCGCTGGTAGGTGGCGGCCTGCTGCACCGCGACCCAGGGCGTGTAGTGATAGGGCTGGAAGGCGGTGACGAACTTCAGCGTGCGGGTCTCGCGGGCCAGCAGCGAGCACACCGTCCACGGCTCCTCGCCGGAGGGCGCGTTGACCATCAGGGCGCCGCCGAAACCATTGATTTCGGCAGCTCTGGCCACTTGGCCGAGGTAGTCGATGTAGCTGAAGTGATCGCCCACGGCGAAGCCGGACACCGCGCCGGTGCTGGGGCCGCCGGCGTGCCAGTCGCCGCGGTTGCGCGGGTCGCCCGGGAGGAACTGGGTTTCGCCGTGCAGTGGCAGGCGGGTGAAGAATTCGAGGCTCATGGTGGTGCTCCTGGCTTACTGGACGCTGGGATTGCAGTTGGGGGTGACGGGCTGGCCGCTGATGACCTGGCGGGCGAAGGGGATGGAATCCTTCAGCGAGGCATTGACCGTCTCGCTATGGCCCAGGCCCTTGTACAGGTGGCCCTGGACCACGGAACCGGCTTTGCAGGCGTCCTGCATCAGGGCCACCTGGGTGCTGGCGGCGGGGGTCTTGTCCTCGGCGCCGGTGCCGATGAAGATCGGCTGCGCGAGCTTGAGGGTCGGGTACGACACCTGGGCCTGCCAGGCTTCGAGCTGGTTGCCCTGGTAGTCCTTCCTGGCATTGGCCGGGGTCAGGCCGGTGCCGACCACGTCGCTGACCAGCGACGACAGGCAGCTGCTGCGTGCCTGCTCGAACAGCGGCAGGGCTTTGGCGGTGTAGAAGTCGCGCGGGTCGATGCTTGGGTCGTACTGCTGCGCTGCCAGCAAGGTGTAGAAACCGTAGGCCAGCGACGGGTCGACCTTGTCCGGATCCTGCTCGCCGACGTTCTTGGCGCCAATCGTGTAGATCACCCCGGTGCCGATACTGCCCTTCACGCCGAGGTCCGGTGCATAGGTGGCCGCATAGGCGCCCGCCGCGAACGCCCCAGCCCCGCCTTGGGACTGGCCGACGATCAGCACCTTGTTGGCCAGCCCCGGCACGCCGGCGACCACCGCCCGCGCCGCGTCGAGGATGCCGTAGGCCGCCATGCGGTTGTTCAGCAGCGGGTGGCCACCCGGCACGCCGAGGCCCTGGTAGTCGGTAGCGACGATCGCATAGCCCTCGTCGAGCCAGCGGTCGAGGTACTGCACATCGCGGTATGAGCGCCCGGCCCAGGACGGTGCGCAGATATCGGCGACGCCCACCGTGCCATGGCCCCAGCTCGCCACTGGCCAGCCACCGGCGGGTGCCTTGCCCTTGGGGATGAACAGCGCGCCGGAGACCACGATCGGCGTCTTGCCATCGATGCCGTCCAGCGAGGTGTAGAGGATGCGCTGGGCGCTGGCCGCGTTGGGCAGGCTCAGGGCCGGGTCCAGCGGTTCGCTGCGCAGCAGCTTGCCGGGCGCGGCCGGGATGGCCTTGCTCCAGGTGTAGAACGCCGAGACCCGGCCATCGCCTTGTTGCGGGTCGGGCTTGGGCGCAAAGGTGTCGGCGGCGACGGCACCTATCGACAGTGCCAGGGCGGTCAGGCCCAGGGTGAGTGAGGCAGGCAGCTTCATGGAGGGTTCTCTGTCAGTGTTGGCTGAGCTGGGCGTCGAGCGACGGCCAGTAATGGGTCAGTTGCAGGTCCTGCAGCGCCTGGCGGGTGAAGCCGGTGGCCAGGTCATCGTCGATGGCGTAGGGCGTGCGGATCAGGCGATTGTCCAGGGCATAGCGGGCCAGCGCCTGGTAGTGGGCCTTGAGTTGGGCGTCGCTCTTCGGCGCCCAGCGCGCCTTCCAGGCCACCGGATCGTCCTGGTCGTCACGGCGCAGCACGCTCTCGGCGACGCCGGCGCGGGAGGACAAGGCGTAGTAGCCGTCGCGGTTCTGCTCCTGGGAAATCCACCACGCCGCCTTGACCCAGGCGGTGGCCACCAGTTGGGTGATGTCGGCGTGTTGTTCGATGAAGCGGTCGGTGCCCCACAGGTCGGAGACCAGCCGCCAGTCGTTGGCGCCCTGCTTGGTCGACCAGAGGATGCGGGCCACGCCCTTGTCCTCGAGGGCATAGGCCTCGCTGAGCAGCACGGCGGCATCCACCTTGCCCGCCGACACGGCGGCCGCGCCGACCTGTGGGTTGAGGTTGGCGATCTTGAAGTCGGTCAGCTGCAGCCCCTGGCTTTGCAGGAAGTTGCTGAAGGCGAACTCCCACGGCCGCCCCCGATGCAGGGCCAGGCGCTTGCCCTTGAGGTCCTGGATGCTGCGTACCGTGGAGTTGGCCGGCACCACCAGGTACACGTTGTTGCCGCTGCCGCCAGGCACGACCAGTTTGCCGGGGACATTGCCGGCCCCGGCGATCACCGATGGCAGGTCGCCGCGTACCGCGAAGTCCAGGCTGTCGTTGCTGAAGCCTTCGTTGATCTGCGGGCCAGCGCCGGCGTGGGGCAGGGCCACCCAGTCGAGCTGGATACCGCGTTGCTGGAGTTGCTGGGCAAGCCAGCCGTCCTCGATCACTCGCCCTGGGATGCCGCCGAAAACCGGAGCGCCACCCTGGGTGAACGCGACGATGGCAATGCGCACGGATTTGGGAGGCTCGCTGGCCCAGGACGCGAGGCTCAGTAGCAGCCCGAGCAGGGCCAGGCTGTGGCGCCAGATAGTCTTCATGATGTTCAGCTCCTGACAGTGTGCAGACCGCACGTTTGAGCGGCCCAGGCGTTTGCCAGGCAGGAGCGAAATGCATGCCAGGGTACCTTGGGGAACGCTGTAGGCCTTGTGTGACGGGGCCTGCAGTCGACATTGCCAGCCTGCTCGCCGCGCTCGTGGTGCTGATGCCCACGCAAGACGGTGTTGACTGGCTGTTGCTCCAGCAGCAGTCGGGCTGCTGGTTTTTAAATATTCTCAAATCGAATATATAAATATTTATTAATAATTTTTCGGTCTAAATTGTTTCATGCACTATGGAGGCGCGCACAATTGCCAGGAATGCCCCCATGTCGCTGATCACCCATCCCCATGCCCGCGAGCTGACCAAATCCGTGCGCGCCACCGTGCTCGTGTTCAAGGACCCACGCTCCCAGGAGTTGCTCAGCCGTATCGAGCGCCTGGCACCCAGTGAAGCCAACACCCTGATCATTGGGGAGACCGGTACCGGCAAGGAGTTGGTCGCCCGTCACATCCACACCCTCAGCCGGCGTCATCGCGAACCCTTCGTGGCGGTGAACTGCGGTGCCTTTGCCGAAACCCTGGTGGAGAGCGAGCTGTTCGGCCACGAGAAAGGCGCCTTCACCGGCGCCACCTCCAACAAGGCCGGCTGGTTCGAGGCGGCCAACGGCGGGACGCTGTTCCTCGACGAGATCGGCGACTTGCCGTTGAACATGCAGGTGAAGCTGCTGCGTGTGCTACAGGAGCGCGAGGTGGTGCGCCTCGGCTCGCGCACACCGATCCCGATCAATGTGCGGCTGGTGGCGGCGACCAACGTCAACCTCGCCGATGCTGTGGTGGCGGGGCACTTTCGCGAGGACCTGTTCTACCGGCTGCACGTGGCCACCATCCGCCTGCCGCCGCTGCGTGAGCGGCCAGGCGACATCCTGCCGTTGGCGGAGTTTTTCATCGAGGAGCATTGCCGGCGGCTGGGCTACGAGCGTGCGACCTTGAGCCCGGACGCCGAACGCAAATTGCTGGCGCACAGCTGGCCGGGGAACATCCGCGAGCTGGAGAACGCCATCCACCATGCCTTGTTGGTGTGCCGCCAGCAGCAGGTGGCGCCAGCCGACCTGCACCTGGTGGATATGCGCCCGCAGGCGGTGGGCTATGGGGAAGTGGCGGCGTTGCCGGCCGTTGCCAGTACGGCACCGGTAAGCTTGGAGAGTGCGTTGCTGGCGTTGTTCGAGCAGAACCTGCCGGACCTGTACGAGCATATCGAGGAAACGGTGTTTCGCTCGGCGTATCGGTACTGCCATGGGAATCAGTTGCAGACTGGGCGGTTGCTGAACATCAGCCGGAATATTGTGCGGGCGCGGTTGGAGAAAATCGGGGAGTTGAAATCCAGCTAAGTCGGTTGAAGAGGGCAATTAGCCTATTCAAGGGCCTGACAGGGGCTAGGCGCTGCACGAAACTCATTCGCACTTGCCAACACTGTATTGAAACGGGGCTCGGAAGGATCGGTTAGTCCAGTAGCGCTCCCTCACCCCGGTTCGCTTTGCCTGGCCTTCGTACAGGCATTTTTCATACCGGTACCTGATGTGCGTGGTGACCGGGTATGAAAGCTACTCTTTAATTGTTTCCAGAAACAGGCGTATCGGTTCATCACTCAATCGATATGGGTAAAGTTTGAGTGTTCGAGAGATCCAGTGCTGGCAGGTATCAAAATCAATGAATTCCTTGACCAAATATTTATCGATGGAGTTGTGCTCTCTGGTCATGCCACTTGAAAAGGTAGTCCGTTTTACTATCATGGCCTCTGCGAAAAGTAGGAATCGATCAACACTGTTGACGGCATTACTTATCCAGGTGCTGCCGCTATTGCTCGTTTTGTTCAGCTGCGCGATGAAAGTTATAAATCTGCGATGTTTGAGGAAGGCATCCGGGTCATCGTTGGCAATGTCGAGGGCGATGGTGTTGAAGGTATCAGATAATTTGTTGAGTACGCTTGGCGTGAGGATGATATTGTTCGAGTGATGGGCGGATTTTTCTAGGTTTATAAGTGCGCAGAGGCTGGAAAGTGCCTTGGTTTCTTCTATTTCGCTGAAGAATATTTTTTCACGCTGTTGGCTGTCATCAATGCGGCGAAGGAAACTAATCGTCAATTCTGCTAGCTCGGTGATTGCCGATAGTGATACAAAGGAGGACTCGCCGACGGCTATATGTTCACCAGCGCTCAGCAAGGTTTTTATTACACTTGAAGATTTGTCCAGTGGGAAAGTACTAACCTTGAGTGCTAGCTTGCCCAAGATATCTCTTTGTTGCAGTTCGCCGTGGCGCGCGATCGTGTCGCAGAAATAGAGGGTGTCAGTTATTTTTGTGCTCAGGTTCTGGATGAAGGAGTTTGTAATGTCGGCTTCGTTGATGGACAGTTCGAAGTATCGGGCGAACATCTCAGGGTGACAGACTCGAGAGTTGTGCGCCCAACTGAGCCGGCTTGTAGTTCCGGTAATACAGGGGAATAGAAGTTTTATAGTGGTTGTTACGGCAACCTTGAACTCAGCTGGGGCCAGGTTCGCTATGGATGAGAGTGTCGAGGTGACATGGTCTTTGTTTTGCGGGGAAGTGGGAGTAGTCAACTCCTTCTTGCACTGCGCCAGCTTGTCATAGGACTGTGGGGCAAACACGCGGAGGCACTCCAGTGCAAAGAGGTCGATGGCATTGACTTCGGCGACGTCGGAGCCGCGCAACAATGCGCAATGGAATGATAAGGTCGAGTGGTAGCGGTAGACGTCTCGCAGGCTTCTGAAAAATGGCTCGATGCCTTCTCTGAAAATGGAGTTCCAGTAGTTGTGGTCGAAACCTTCCTGTAGCTGGTGCTCTTCAGTAAGTATTGAATTGAGCTTTTCGAACAGAACGGCGTGCAGCTTGTCTTTGGGGATTGTGGGTGCGTTGAATGTGACCTGGATTATTTTGTCGAGATAGCTGCCGTTGAAGCCGGATCGCTTGAGGTTCTCTTCGATGGTGTCTCTTTGGAATGGGAGCAGAAAAACAACATTTGGGAAGTTCATGTTGCTTTTGATGACTTGAAACACCTGTTGTGTCTGTTCGGGTGATAGACGGTCGATGTCGTCCATTATAATGAGTAGTGGTTTGTTTCTGGCTTCCAATAGTGTTCGAATTTCTGCCCTTATTTCATAGAGCGTGAGCTCGTTTTCTTTCGCGTCTTTTTCAAGGTCTTCGGATTTTCCAGTGAGAAATGCGGCGACCTTTTTCAAAGGGGCGCTCAGTGCAGTGGCGATGGAAATGAAACCCGTGGCTGCGGCGAAATTCATCCACTCCGGCTTATTCAAAAAAGTTGCCAGAGCTGTGAACGCAACTGAAGAAAATAGCAGGGGGAGAAAAATTGACGTTTTCTCCAAAATCGTTGCGGTTGTCTTAAGTCGATTTCCATAGCGGCGTAACGCCTTGGCCAGTTGCTTGCTTTCTTTGCTCTTGTCTTTTCTGCCGACGGTTCGCGAGACCTCATCAAAAAATAGAGTTGTGAGCTTTTCCTGAGCATTCCACTCCCATGGGTTGAATTCCATGATGTCGTGTTTTTTGTCATTGTCGAGTGTTTCGATCACGAGGTTCTTGATTGAGCTTTTTCCGCAGCCCCACGGACCAGTGAGGGCTATGACCAAACTTTCGGTATTCTTCCAGTTTGAAATGGCGCGTGCCAAGCTGCTGGCGAACGCCGTGCGTCCAAGCAGATCTTGTTCGCTTTTCGTAATGGGACGATCATCCGTGAATTCAAATGTGCTCATGCGTGTCTTCATGCTGGTGGTGTGTGTTGGAAGTGTTGGGGAAGAAGGTGTTGGAAAAAGCGCTATGGATCAAGTGCAGCACTGTCATTGGTAAAGTACATGCAGTCAAGATGAAGTAGCTTTCTCAAGGCTCCACCACATCGGCATAGTGCTCGAAGAACCAGTCAGGTATCTCTTCGTTACGGTACTCCAGTTGCGTGCCCGCCGTGATCTCTGCCAGCCATACAGCGCACTGGCCGGAATTGTCGAACACGTATGCACGGTGGCTGGCGGCGATGGCCTCTGGCAACAGGTCCAGCGAGCGGTAGTAGCGGCTGCGTACCAGGTCGTCCCTGACCGGGTGCCCTCCGGCACGCACGCGAATGGCTACCCGCTCGATGTTGATCTGCGGGTTTTCGGTGGAGACGAAGTAGAGGTAGGTGCGATAGCCCCGTGCCTGGGCCTGGCGCATGAATTCGATCTTGCTTGGGTGCGACATGACGCTTTCGAAGGTGAAGCTCTGGTTTGTATCCAGCAAGCGTTGGCGGATGAAGTCCGCGATCACCGAGGCGAAGTACGAGTTTACTCGCACGGCCCGGTAGTCGACATTGCTGCCTAGAAGCGTGAGTTGCCGGGCCTGGTCAGTCAACTGCTTGGTTTGGATGAGATAGTGCTCGGTATGGAACCAGAGCAGTTCCGGCAGGCTGGTGGCGATGTCGAAAGGTGCCAGGTCGATGAACCCGGTGGACTTCGCCTCTTGTTCCAGGTCGTCAGCATTGACGAAGAGGCGCGTCAGCGCCGCCGGCAAGTCGGCCTTGATGGTGCTTTTTCCGGAGCCGTTGGGGCCTGCGAACACCCGTAGCCTAGGGACGCTCGTCAGTCGTGCCATCATTGACCTTGCGCACGGTGATTACCTCGCCGACCTTGACCTTGCGCCGTGGCCGGGCCTTGTCGAGCACGGTTCTGACACCGTCGGCGGCAACCCGCACCAGCTCACCTTCGTCGATACACAGCACACCTTGCTGGTTGGCCTGCAGCGCACGTAGATAGGCGGAGTGGGTGGCCTCGCTGGCGTGGCGTGGCACCTGACGCTCCAGGGCGTCGAGGGCTTGCTCGGAGAGTTTTTTTGCTTTTGCGGCCATGAAGGAATACCTCCGTGCAACAGGGGGGCTGTTGCGTACTTGGGAGGCATCATAGCGCCGGCACGGGGGAATGACATCAAGAGGAGGCATGGGCGGAGTCCTGGGGTGGCGTGCGGCTGAGTCTGGCACAACCTTGTATTCCCTTTTTCCCCGTTTCGCGTAGTCCTTGTCCTGTACGCCGAATGGGGCTGCCTGGCAGCCCCATGCCCGGATGGCCCCAGGGCTCAGAAACCGAATGCGCTCAACCCAGGATGGCCATCCGGCCGCCGCCCCAGCGGCCAGTGGAACTTGCGCTCGGCCTCGCTGATGGGTTGTTCGTTGATGCTGGCATGACGGTTGCGCATCAGGCCGTCTTCGGCGAACTCCCAGTTCTCGTTGCCGTAGGCGCGGAACCACTGGCCGCTGTCGTCGCGGTACTCGTAGGCGTAGCGCACGGCGATGCGGTTGTCGGTGAAGGCCCAGAGCTCCTTGATCAGGCGGTATTCCAGCTCGCGGTTCCATTTGCGGGTGAGGAAGGCCTGTGCCTCATCGCGGCTGTTGCAGAACTCGGCGCGGTTGCGCCAGTGGGTGTCGGTGGTATAGGCCAGGGCGACCTTGGCGGCATCGCGGCTGTTCCAGCCATCTTCGGCGAGGCGGACTTTCTCGATGGCGGTTTCGCGGGTGAAGGGTGGCAGTGGGGGGCGGGACATTGCGCTGTTCCTCTGGTTGAGGCCTGGAGTGGCCTGGTAGGGAAGGAGGCTACGCCCAAGGCGCCTGGCTGAGAATCGATGCTCCCGGCACTTCATAATTGTGCCTGTCGGAACAGTAGGCAGAGGGTAGGGCGGGGGCTTTTGATCGTATGAAGGCCGTCAAGGGCCCGCCGCTTGAGTTGCAGCGCCTGTGAGATCCAGCGCCGCGCGGGCGGCGCTGGATCTCACAGGCGCTGCAACTTTTTCGGCGAACACGTTGAAAGCGCAGCCGCTATACCGCCTCACCGACGGCGCTACGCGGCACCTTGGCCCGCCCACCCAGCCACACCAGCAGCAACCCACCGGCCGCCAGCAGGCCACCGGCCATGGGCACCGCGGCATAACCCAGGTCCAGGCTGATCACCGCGCCGCCCAGCGCGGCACCCACCGCGTTACCCAGGTTGAACGCACCGACGTTGATCGAGGACGCCAGGCCCGGCGCTTCGGCGGCGGCGATCATCACCCGCATCTGCAGTGGCGGCACCACGGCGAAGGTGAACATGCCCCACACCAGCAGCGCGATGGCCGCGCCGACATGGCTGCCCAGCACCAGCGGCATCAGCAACATGATGATTGCCAGGGCGCCGAGGAAGATCCGCGCCGCGCCATCCAGCGACCAGTCCGCCATCTTGCCGCCCAGGCTGTTGCCGAGGGTGAAGCCCACGCCGATCAGCACCAGGCCCAGGGTGACGAAGGTGTCGGAAGCGCCGGTCAGGTCGGCCAGTACCGGGGCGACGTAGGTGTACAGGGTGAACATCGCACCGGCCCCCAACACCGTGGTGGCCATGGCCAGCAGCACATTGGGCCGGGCGATCACGGCGAGCTCCTTGCGTACATGGGGCACACTGCCGCGCTCGCCCTTGGGCAGGGCGTACCACAGCGCGGCGATGGCCAGCACGCCCAGCACGGCGGTGCCGGCGAAGGCCATGCGCCAGCCGACCTGCTGGCCAAGCCAGGTGGCCGCGGGCACGCCGCCGATGTTGGCGATGGTCAGGCCCATGAACATGGTGGCCACGGCACTGGCCTGCTTGTCCTTGGGCACGACGCTGGCGGCGACCACCGCGCCCAGGCCGAAGAAGGCGCCATGGTTGAGGCTGGTGATCAGGCGCGAGGCGAGCAGGGTGTAGTAGTCGGGTGACAGGGCCGACAGCAGGTTGCCGACGGTGAAGATGCCCATCAGCATCATCAGCGCGGCGCGCTTGCCGAAGCGGCTGAACAGCAGGGTCATGATCGGCGCGCCAACCATCACGCCGATGGCGTAGGCGGTGATCAGCATGCCGGCGCTGGGGATGCTGGCGTCGACGCCCTCGGCGATGACCGGCAGCAGGCCCATGGGGGTGAATTCGGTGGTGCCGATGCCGAAGGCGCCGATGGCCAGGGCGAACAGGACCCGTTTGGGGGAAAGCGTGCTCATCGGGAGCTCCGTGTTGCGTGTTGAAGGCGAAACCGCCCTGGCAGGGCGGCTCGAATGTTCAGGTCAGTCCCAGATCGGCGCCAGGCCATCCGGGCTGACTTCGCGGCCGTTGCGTTCGAGCGTGGCGATGCGGGCCATGTCGTCGGCGTCCAGGTGCAGGCCGCGGGCGAGCAGGTTGCTGGCCAGGTTCTCGCGCTTGGTCGACGACGGGATCACCGCATAACCCAGCTGCAGCGCCCAGGCCAGCGCCACCTGGGCGACGGTGGCCTTGTGCTTGGCGGCGATCTCGGCCAGCACCGGGTCCTTCAGCACCTTGCCGTAGGCCAAGGTCATGTAGGAGGTGGTGGTGATGCCTTGCTCCTTGAGGAATGCGGTCAGCTTGCTGTTCTGCAGGTAGGGGCTGAGCTCGACCTGGTTGGTGGCGATCTCGCCCTGGCCGACCACGGCGATGGCCTGGCGGGTCAGTTCGATGTTGAAGTTGGAGATGCCGATCTCGCGGGTCAGGCCCAGTGCCTTGGCGTCGGCCAGGGCCTGCATGTACTCGCTGAGCTCGACGCCGTTGCCCGGCGCCGGCCAGTGGATCAGCAGCAGGTCGACATGGTCGGTGCGCAGCTTGGCCAGGCTGTCGCGCAGGCTGGGCACGAGCTTGTCGGCGGCGTAGTTGTCGACCCAGATCTTGGTGGTGATGAACAGCTCGTCGCGCGGCACGCCGCTTTCGGCGATGGCCTGGCCGACGTCGGCTTCATTCTTGTAGATCTGCGCGGTGTCGATGGCGCGGTAGCCCAGTTCGAGCGCGGACTTGACCGAATCGATGACGGCCTGGCCGGTGAGGCGGAAGGTGCCGAGGCCGAAGGATGGAATGCTCATGGGGCTGCTCCTTGAGAGGGTGGGGATCGGGCTTGCGCGGTGCTGCGCCAGTTGATCGAGTGGTTGCAGTCTGCAGGTTTCCGCGGGATTGATTAAGACACTCCCGGGCCAAGGTCTTTTGACTAAAAGTCATTAATGCCTGGGCGGCTTGTGAGTAAGAGGTAAGCAATGGGCGCTGCGTTTCACCTGTAGGAGCCAGCCTTGCTGGCGAACCGGCCCGACGCTGGACCGTGGTGTGGCCTTCGCCAGCAAGGCTGGCTCCTACAGGGTAAGTGGTCTGATGATGTTCAGGGCGCCCTGAGCAAACGCGGCTAGGTATGATCGGGCCTGTATCGATGATGCTACGGCCTACCGTATTTCAGGAGCTTGCCCCGGTGTCCGACCTGCCCACCCCTATGCTGTACCAGAAGCGCTTCGAGGCAGTACTCGCCTATATCGAGGACAACCTCGAAGGCGACCTGTCGGTCAACGCCCTGAGCGCGGTGGCGCATTTCTCGGCGTTCCACTTCCATCGGCAGTTCAGCGCCTATGTGGGCGTGCCGGTTGCTCGCTACGTGCAGTTGATGCGCCTGCGCCGCGCCGCTCACCGGCTGGTTTGCCAGGCGGACTACAGCGTGCTCGACGCGGCCATGGGCGCCGGCTTCGAAAGCCCCGAGGCGTTCAGCCGGGCCTTCCGGCGCGCCTTCGGCCAGGCGCCTAGCGCATTCCGCCGCCAACCCGACTGGCAACGCTGGAATACGGTGTTCGACATTCCTCATTTTTCCAGGAGCATCACCATGCAGGTACGAATCGTCGATTTCGCCGAAGTTCAACTGGCCGCGCTCGAGCATCGCGGCCCGCCTGGCCAGGTCAGCGAGACCGTGGGCCGTTTCATCGAGTGGCGCAAGCGCAGCGGGCAATCGCCCGTGGCCACGAGCCGCAGTTTCGGTATCCCCTACAACAATCCGGACACCACCACGCCCGAGGACTTTCGCTTCGCCATCTGTGGCGAGTTGTTCGAGGCGCTGCAGCCCAACGACGAAGGCGTGCACATGTTGAGCCTGCCCGGCGGGCGCTGCGCGGTGGTGCGGCATGTGGGGTCGCCTGATCATATCGGCGAGACGATCTACCCGCTCTACCGCGACTGGTTGCCAGTGAGTGGCGAGGAACTGCGTGATCACCCGCTGTTCTTCCATTACCTGAGCATCTACCCGCAGACGCCGCTCGAGCAGTGGCAGACGGACATCTATGTGCCTTTGCGCTGAAATGGGTCCTGTAGGAGCGGCTTTAGCCGCGATGCAGGCAACGCGTTGCCTGGCACCCGCTTCGCGGGTGATCGCGGCTGAAGCCGCTCCTACAAAGCGAACGGGCGCGGATCAATCAGCGATTTTCGACGGATCGGTCTGCAGCAACCACAGGTGGCTGTTCGCGGCCAGCTGCTGGTCGAGATTCGACTGGACGCCGATGCGGCGGGCCTGCTCGTCCTGCTTGAGCAACTGGTTGAGCATCTCCATCAGGTCCCGGGACTTGCGCACCGACTGTGGCGTGCTGACATCGGACTTGAGTTCGCCGTTCTGGTAGGTCATCACCCGGTGGGTACTGCTGGCTTCCTGGGTGGCGCTGGCTTCGCTCAGGGCGCCGTTGACGAAGCCGACGTGGGTGCTGGCGCTGGCCTGCTCATTGAGCATGTGGTAGCGATAGTTGTTCGGGTCGACGACTTGGTCGAGCTTGGCCGACGATGACAGCTCGGTGTGCCAGGCAGCGTCCAGCTTGGCCTGCTGGTGCTGCTTGACGTCGAGGCTGGTACCGCCGCCGTTGTTCGAGGTGGCTTGCGACACCTGGTAACTGAAACGGTCTTCCTCATCTAGGCGGTGCGAATTCAGGTGCTGGCTGGTCTGGCTGATCGAGGCGTCGAAGTCGGCCAGGCCGCTGAGCAGCGAGCGGCTGTACCGGTTGATCGTATCCTCATGCCCGGCTGGGCGCGGGCTGCTGTCGTCCACGCTGTTGAGCTGGCTGAAGGCGTCCTTGAACAGGGTCATCAGCTGGGCGTTGCCCTTGCCACGTGCCTGGGCTGCGTCGAACTGGCTCAGGTAATTGCTCACGGCGGCCTGGCGCTGCTGCTGGTTGCCCAGCACCACGCCACCCTGGGTGTCCAGGTCGAGCTGAATCTGGCCGCTCGGGCCTTGCAGCTTGAGGTTGCGGGTCGAACCGTCCATGCGCAGGTCGAAGGTCTGCAACTCGCCGCTGGAGGTTTGCAGTCTGGCGTTCATTTGCAGGCCGGTGAACAGGGTCTGGTCGAGCTTGAGCAGGGCGCCCAGCTGCAGGCTCGGCGTCTCCTGGGTCAGGCCGTTGATGGCCGACTGGAAACCATTTGCCAGGGTAGCCAGGCCCTTGAGTTCTTCGGCGCTGAGCGTGCCACCCTGTACATCGGCGTCCACGGCCAGGCCTTGTTCACCGTTGTACAACCCAAGCTTCACCGTGGCGCCGGAGGCGGTGGTGAGGTTGAGGGTGATGCTGTTGCTGGCGTGTTCGCGCAGCCTTGACTGTTGCAGGGCCAGCAGGGCGGGGGCGATTTCGCTGTTCTCGCCGACCTGCAGCGCCGACTGTGAGACGCGCTGCCCACCGTTGGCCACCAGTTGCTCCATCAGGGCGGTGCCCAGGCCCTGGAAGCGCGCGGCGGTGCTGTTGCCCTTGATGCTGCCGAGCATGTGCATGCTCAGTTTGTCGATGCTGTCCTGCTCCCACACGTAGCGGGGCTGGGCGTTACCCAACGTGCCTCGGGAGGAGTAGGTCTGCGAGTCGGGAATGCGTGTGTCCTGGCCAAGGATGACCTGGGTGCCGGGGGTGCTGGCGGCCGCAGCGGTCTGGCGGGTATCGAGGCTCTGCGGGGCAGGGGAGGCGTTGTACACGGGGGTGAAGCGCAGTGCGGATGTGATCGGGCTCATCATCGCTTTCCTTGCGGAGTTAATGAGTACGCCTTGATATCGGCGTGCCATTAGCAAACCTGAGCAGAAGATCAGATATTTTTGCGATGCAGAGCAAGTGGCTGGGGCTGCGTGGC
Organism: Pseudomonas entomophila L48; assembly: GCF_000026105.1. Lineage (NCBI taxonomy): Bacteria > Pseudomonadati > Pseudomonadota > Gammaproteobacteria > Pseudomonadales > Pseudomonadaceae > Pseudomonas > Pseudomonas entomophila. The sequence continues at coordinate 3,674,792 of NC_008027.1, read as the reverse complement.
AGCCCCGGCGCTAGGGTCAGCGTCGACGGAACAACGGCAGCGGTTCGTCGGTGGCGCCCTGGTAGGTGACCGAGAAGTCCTTCAGGCTTTGCAGCGCGTCTTCTGGGTTCTTGTCGGCACGGATGGCGAAGGCGTCGAAGCCGCAACGGGCCATGTAGAACAGCTGGTCACGCAGCACGTCGCCAATGGCGCGCAGCTCGCCCTTGAACTTGTAGCGGTCACGCAGCAGGCGCGCGTTGGAGTAGTTGCGCCCGTCGGTGAAGGCCGGGAAGTTCAGGGCGATGACCTGGAAGTGCTCGACGTCTTCGCCGATTTCCTCGGCTTCCTCGTCGCTGTCCAGCCAGATGCCCAGGCCGCCGTCGCGAGCCTTGAGCAGGCTCGGGTGGTCGCGCCACAGTTGCAGCGGCACGATGTAGTCGTCGCAGTTGGTCAGTTCGTCAATGGAAACGTCCTTGGGCAGCAGGTGCCAGGTTTCGTCGACGATCTGGTTGTTCTTAATGATTCGCTGCATAGACGCGTTCCTTGAAGGGGTCGATGCCGATCCGCTGGTAGGTGTCGATGAAGCGCTCGTCTTCGGTGCGCTGCTCGACGTACACGCTGATCAGTTTCTCGATCACGTCGGCCATGTCGTCCTGGGCGAAGGAAGGGCCGAGGATCTTGCCCAGGCTCGCGTCGCGGGCGGCATTGCCGCCCAGCGAGACCTGGTAGAACTCCTCGCCCTTCTTGTCCACGCCAAGGATGCCGATGTGGCCGACGTGGTGGTGGCCGCAGGCGTTCATGCAGCCGGAGATGTTCAGGTCGAGCTCGCCGATGTCGAACAGGTAGTCCAGGTCGTCGAAGCGGCGCTGGATGGATTCGGCGATCGGGATCGACTTGGCGTTGGCCAGGGAGCAGAAATCACCGCCCGGGCAGCAGATGATGTCGGTCAGCAGGCCGATGTTCGGGGTGGCGAAGCCTTGCTCGCGCAGTTCCAGCCAGAGGGCGTGCAACTGGCGCTGCTCGACGTCGGCGAGGATGATGTTCTGCTCGTGGGAGGTGCGCAGGAAGCCGAAGCTGTAGCGTTCGGCGAAGTCCGCGACGGCGTCGAGCTGCTTGTCGGTCAGGTCGCCCGGGGCGACGCCGGTGGGCTTGAGCGACAGGGTGACGGCGACGTAGCCCGGCTTCTTGTGGGCGCGGGTGTTGCGCGAACGCCAGCGGGCGAAGCCAGGGTGCTCCAGGTCCTGCGCGCCGTAGTCGACGTTGTCCAGCGCCAGGTAGTCGGGGTCGATGAAGTGGCGTGCCACGCGCTCGACTTCCGCTTCGGTCAGGGTGGTGCTGCCGCCGCGCAGGTGGGCCATCTCGGCCTCGACCTTCTCGGCGAACACTTCCGGGGTGAGCGCCTTGACCAGGATCTTGATCCGCGCCTTGTACTTGTTGTCACGGCGACCGTAACGGTTGTACACGCGCAGGATGGCGTCCAGGTAGCTGAGCAGGTCCTGCCAGGGCAGGAACTCGTTGATGAACGAACCGATCACCGGCGTACGGCCCAGGCCGCCGCCGACCAGGACGCGGAAGCCCAGTTCACCCGCTTCGTTGCGCACCGGCTCCAGGCCGATGTCGTGCACTTCGATGGCGGCGCGGTCGTCGCTCGAACCGTTGACGGCAATCTTGAACTTGCGCGGCAGGTAGGCGAACTCGGGGTGGAAGGTGGTCCACTGGCGGACGATCTCGCACCAAGGGCGCGGGTCGACCAGCTCGTCGGCGGCGACACCGGCGAACTGGTCGGTGGTGACGTTGCGCAGGCAGTTGCCGCTGGTCTGGATCGCGTGCATCTGCACGGTGGCCAGTTCAGCCAGGATTTCCGGGATGTCTTCCAGCGCTGGCCAGTTGTACTGCACGTTCTGGCGGGTGCTGATGTGCGCGTAACCCTTGTCGTAGTCGCGGGCGATCTTCGCCAGCATGCGGGTCTGGCGGGCGTTCAGCTGGCCATAGGGCACGGCGACACGCAGCATCGGCGCGAAACGTTGGATATACAGGCCGTTCTGCAGGCGCAGAGGGCGGAATTCTTCTTCGCTCAGCTCACCGGCCAGGTAGCGGCGGGTCTGATCACGGAACTGCTTGACGCGGTCCTCGATGATCCGCTGATCGTACTCGTCGTATACGTACATATAAGTCCTGTCTCAGGCTGCATGCAGCTAATCGCGCGCACGGCCGCGCACTCCGGGTCGGAGCCGAGGAACGATAGCAGAGTGGGTTTATGCGCTAAAGTGATGTTTTTGCATATGAAAAGAACCATTTGGACTAAGTGAGACTGACTGGCATTTGTCCGTTCCGGTACGCCACCTGTCTATAATCCGAGGTTTGTTTCGCAGGGATGTAACCGCATGCTCAAGGCCTTGTGCCAGGGCCTGTGCCTGAGCCTGCCGCTGGCAGTCGGCGCGCAGGCTGCCTCGGTGGTGTTTCTCAACCCGGGCTATTCCAACGAAACGTTCTGGGTCGACTATTCGCGTTTCATGCAGGCCGCCGCCAAGGACTTGGGGATGGCGCTGCGCGTGCAGTACAGCGAACGCAGTGCCGACCGCACGCTGACCTTGGCCCGTGCGGTGCTGCAGGGGCCGCAACGCCCCGATTACCTGGTGCTGGTCAACGAACAGTACGTGGCGCCGGAGGTTATCCGCCTTTCCCGTGGCACAGGGGTGAAGCTGTTCCTGGTCAACAATGGGCTGACCGAGGACCAGTTGCGCAGCACCCAGTCCCAGCCGGAGAAGTACCCGCGGATTCTCGGCACCCTCGTCAGCAATGACGAGGAGGCCGGCTATCAGATGCTCAAGGCGATGGTCGCGCAGTTGCCACCTGCCGATGGCCCGGTCGACCTGCTGGCGTTCGCCGGCGTGAAAACCACGCCCGCCTCGCAGTTGCGCGAACTGGGCATGCGCCGGGCGCTGGCCGACTATCCCCAGGTCCGCCTGCGCCAGGTGGTGTATGGCGGCTGGAGTCGCCAGCGCGCCTTCGAGCAGGCGCAGATGCTGCTGGAGCGCTACCCGGGCACGCAGTTGGTGTGGTCGGCCAACGACGAGATGGCCTTCGGTGCCATGCGGGCGTTCGAGGCGGCGGGCCGGGTGCCGGGGCGCGATGTGGTGTTCAGCGCGGTCAACAGCTCGCCCGAGGCGCTGCGGGCGCGTATCGATGGGCGCCTGGGGGTGTTGATGGGCGGGCATTTCACCATGGGCGGTTGGGCCATGGTGATGTTGCATGATGACGCATTGGGCCTGGCAGTGGACCGCGACGGGCAGCAGAAGCACCAGGTGCCATCGCTGCAACTGATCGACGTGGACAAGGCCCGGCGCTGGTTGAGGCTGTTGGATCAGGACGGCCACGGTATCGATTTTCACCGTTACAGCGCCGAAGGACGGGCAGCGGATTTTCGCTATCCCTTCCTCATGTCACCCGTCGACTACTGAAAGACCCTGCTTGAGTGAAGGGCATTGCTGGACTTAACTGCTGCTTGCGAAGTGCATTCCCATAACCACTACAAGAGGTAATGCAATGGGAAATTCAAGCAAGGTCCGCAAAGCTGACAGCAGTGTCGATGCCTGGGCGATCCTGTGTCTGATCGTGCTGGTGGTGGTCACGGCGGTGTATTGGGTCAGCCATCAATAGCGGGTGATATGTCCTGGCCGTGAAGCTCACGTGAGAGCCGCCTGCGGAAGGGATATCCGCGGGCGGTGGGCTTCGTGGGGCTGGTGATGGTCGGTGTGGGTACGCTCAACAGCCATGTGGACACCGACTCACTCTGGCGCCTGTACGGGTGCAAAAATACGCTGCAGTTTGGCGCATCCATCGCCGATGCTCGCGCATGTGCTGCGTCACCGTTCGCTTGAAATGATCACCGCATAATCCGGCGCCGGCGACTAACCTGCTGTTTTTCTATGATTTTTTTTTAAAAAAAAGCTTCCCACCTTGGAAAAAGGTTGTTAAAGTGCCGGCCATTCCCGCACAGCAACACACGGAGCTTGCGGTGAATTGTCAGGTTGGCAGCGCATCAGGCGCTTGTCATATCCGATACAGGGGCGTCGCCAAGCGGTAAGGCAGCAGGTTTTGATCCTGCCATGCGTTGGTTCGAATCCAGCCGCCCCTGCCATTTCTTCTCTGCTTTCAAAGCAAATCAAAATCGCCGGCTGGCGATTTTTTTCATTTCAGGTTCCCGATTTCCAACAACTCGGCCAACGCCAGGGCCAGCACTTGTTCGTGCACGGGTTTCTGGATCACCAGGCTGCCTGGCAGTTCCTCGCCGTCCAGTTCAGCGTAGCCGGTCAGAAACACCACGGGCAGCTGCGGGTAGCGTTCTCGTGCCGCTCGTGCCAGTTGCGCGCCATTGAGCTCGGGCATGGCGAAGTCGGTCAGCAGCAGGTCGGTGGTGTCATCAAGCAACGCCAGGGCCTGTTCACCGTTGTGCGCCTGGCGCACCCGATAGCCCTGGCGGCGCAGCACATCGCCGATCATTTCGCGCACCAGATGGTCGTCGTCCACCAGCAGGATGCTGCGGTCGCCGCCACCGGCCAGCGGGCGGCCCTTGTCCAGGTCCGGTGCGGGGTGATCAGCCTGGGCCCTGACCGAGGGCAGGTACACACTGACCTGCGTGCCGCGGTCGGGTGCCGTGTCGATACGCACCCCACCGCCGCTCTGCTTGGCGAAGCCGAACACCTGGGCCAGACCCAGGCCGGAGCCCTTGCCGATGTCCTTGGTGGTGAAGAAGGGCTCGAAAACCTTGGCCGCCACTTCTTCGCTCATGCCGCAGCCGGTGTCGCTGATGGTCAGCATCACATAGTCGCCGGGTTCCGGATCTTGCGGGCGCTGAGGCTGGGCGCTCACTCGGGTGTTGCGGGTCGCCAGGGTCAGCTGGCCACCGTCGGGCATGGCATCGCGGGCATTGATCGCCAGGTTGAGAATGATCATCTCGGTCTGGGTCGGGTCGGTGAGGGCGAACCAGAGGTGGGTATCCAGGTCCAGGCGCACCGAGACACGGCCGCCCAGGGTGCGACACAGCAGTTCCTCCAGCCCGCCGAGGGTGCGGTTGAGGTTCAGGGGCACCGGCTCCAGGCGTTGCTTGCGGGAAAACGCCAACAGTTGCGCGGTGAGCTTGGCGCCACGTTCGCCGGCTTCGCGAATGTGTTTCAGGCGGCCATGGGCCTTGTCCAGCAGGCCTTTGTCCAGGTCGTTCTTGAGAAAACTGGCGCCAGTGAGGATGACCGTCAGCAGGTTGTTGAAATCGTGAGCCACCCCGGCGGTGAGCTGGCCGACCGCCTCCAGGCGCTGCATCTGCTGCAGCGCCGCTTCGATGCGTTCGCGTTCGTCGATCTGTTCGCGCAGGCGGGTGTTGGCCTCGGCCAGTTCCAGCGCCGACTCGCGCTCGCTGGAGATATCGCGGGCCACCACATACAGAAGGCTGTCATCCGGCACCACCACCCACGACAGCCAGCGCGGCTGGCCGCCGGCATGCAGGATGCGGCCGACGAAGCGCACGCTGGTGCGGCCCTCGGACAGGGCGCCGATCTCGGCGAGAAAGGCTTGCTGGTCAGCTTCCGGCAGCAGTTGCAGCAGCGGGATCTGCCCCAGGCGTTCGCGGGTGAAGCCCAGGCTCGCCTCCCACGCCGGGTTCAACGCCACGGGTGTAAGGTCCTTGTTGAGCACCGCCAGCAGGTCCTGGGACAGTTCCCAGGCGCGGTCGCGTTCGCGGGTGCGGCGCTCGACCCGTTCGCCGAGTATCTCATTGAGTTGTTCCAGGGCACGGGTGGCCTGGCGTTGCTGATGGATGTCCTGCAGCACGCCGGAGAAACGCACGCACTGGCCATCGACGAATTGGGTCTGGCCACTGGAGAGCAACCAGCGCGGCTCGAGCGCGCCAGCTGGGGCGCTGCGAAATTCGACCCGGTAATGGCCGCCGCTGTCCTCATGCATGGCCCGCTCGACCGCGTCATGCACACTGGGCAGGTCTTCGGGGTGAATGCCTGCGTAGAACACTTCAAGGCTCATCTCGGTGTCGGCGGGCAGGCCGAACAGGGTCTTGCAGCGCACATCCCACTGCATGCGGCCATCCTGTGGGCTGTAGTCCCAACTGCCCATGCCGGCGGCGTCGATGGCGATCCGCGCGCGGGCCTCCATGTCGGCCAGGGCCTCCTCGGCGCGGCGCCGACGCTGACGTTCCTGCACTTCAGTCAGGGCTCGATGCACGGCCTTGGGCAGCAGCGGCAGGTTCTTCTTCAGTACGTAGTCGGTGGCGCCCAGGCGGATCATCTCCACCGCGTGCTCTTCACCATAGATGCCGGAGAGGAAGATGAACGGCGTATCCGGCGCGATGCGCTGGGCGATGGCCAGCACTTCGGTGCCCGAGGAGGCGGGCAGCACGCAGTCGCACAGAATCAGGTCGAAGGTGCCCATGCGCAGGGCGTGTTCGGCGCCGACGTGGTCGAATACCAGCCGCGACTGCACCTGCAAGCCACTGCGCTCCAGGCGCATCAGGATCAGCTCGGCGTCCATGGAGCTGTCTTCGACCATCAGCAGTTTCAGTGGCGTCGTGTGCATGGTGACTGCCTCAGTGGTCGTCGCGACGGTTCAGGCGCAGCGAGCCGGGCGGCGGCTCGTTGAGCACGGCCCAGAACATCCCCAGGCCTGAAATCGCGGTAACGAACTCCTTGAACTCCACGGGCTTGACCACGTAGGCGTTGACCCCCAGCTCATAGGCGCGCCGCAGGTCCGGCCCCTCGCGCGAAGAGGTCAGCATGACGATAGGGATGCTGCGCAGTTGTGCGGTGGCGCGCACCTCCCTGAGCACCTCGAGGCCGTCGACCTTGGGCAGTTTGAGGTCCAGCAGCATCACCGCCGGGTTGCCGTCGGCGCGCTCGGTAAAGGCATTGCGCCGCAGCAGGTAGTCCAGGGCATCGGCGCCGTCGCGCACGACGACGACTTCGTTGGCCAGTTGGCTGCGTTCCAGGGCCAGCAAGGTCAGTTCCAGGTCCCGGGGGTTGTCTTCGACCAGCAGGATGGGCTTGAGCATGATGGGCGGCGGCCTCAGGCGGTCATCGGTTGACGGGGGAGGGTGAAGTGGAAGCTGGCGCCCTGGCCCTGGCAGCCCTGGGCCCAGACGCGGCCATCATGGCGCTCGATGATCCGCCGCACGCTGGCCAGGCCAATGCCGGTGCCCTCGAACTCCTCCATGCGGTGCAGGCGCTGGAACACCCCGAACAGCTTGTCGGCATAGGCCATGTCGAAGCCCACGCCATTGTCGCGCACGTACACCTCGATCTCGTGCCGGTGCTGCACGGCACCCACCTCGATGCGTGCCGGGTCGCGCTGGCGGGTGTACTTGACGGCATTGGCGATCAGGTTGTGCAGGACCATGTTGATGAAGGCGGGGTCGGCGATCACCTTGGGCAGCGCGGCGATGTCCCAGAGGATCGACCGGCCGGCGTAGTCGGGGGCCATCTCCGTGCGGATGGTATCGACCAGGGTATTGAGGTCGACATCCGACAGGCGCAGCGCCGAGCGGCCCATCTGCGAGAAATTGAGCAGATTGTCCACCAGGGTGCCGGCGAATTGCGCGGCTTCGCCGATATGCCCGAGGAAGCGCTTGCCGCGCTCGGTCAGGTGTTCGCCTTCGATTTCGCCAAGCAGCTCGCTGTAGCCGGCGATGTGCCGCAGCGGCGCGCGCAGGTCGTGGGACACGCTGTAGGAGAAGGCCTCGAGTTCCTTGTTCGACCGTTTCAGTTCGCCGGCCAGCTGGGCCAGTTCCTCGGCCTTGCGCAGGACGATGCCGAGCACCGCGCCGCGCAGCTCCCGCACGCCTTCGAGGGTCAGCGGGTGCCAGGCGGCACTGAACCCGCGGACTTCTTCCTGCCAGCGCTCGAAACTGTGGCGCGGGTTGAGGTTGCCCAGGGGGGCGACCTGCTTTTCCGGGCGCCCGGCCCAGTTCACCGTGCGCGCCTGCTCCGGGCGGAACCACAGCAGGTAGTGCGAGTGCAGCTGCGAGATGGCCACGGCCAGCACGCCTGCGGCATGCTGGCCCAGCTCCGGCAGCACGTCGATGTCGCGCTGCGCGTTGTCGGTGTGGAACACCAGGTCTTCGCCGCGCTGGGCCAGCCAGTGCACCAGGGCGTTGACCTGCGCCGCCGGTGGCGTGTCGCCGATCAGGTCGCAACGCTCGGCGCTGATGATTGCTGCGCCCGTGGCATCGGCGAACTGCAGCATCACTTCGGGCAGGGCGAGCAGGCCGTCGCCGACACTGTCCTGGTCGGCCATCGAAGCAAGCATGTGCACGATGCGCTGGCGCAGGTCGAGCAGCAAGCGCGTGCTGTTGTGGGACTCGTGGGCCTCGATCTGCAGCGACAGGACATTGGCCAGCAGTTCGCAGGCGGTGCGGGTCTGGAAGTCCACGGCCCGCGGTTGGTCGTGGTGGCACGACAGCAGGCCCCAGAGCTTGCCGTCGACCACGATCGACAGCGACATCGACGCCAGGGTGCCCATGTTGCGCATGTACTGCAGGTGCACCGGGGACACGCTGCGCAGCGAGGCGAAGCTCATGTCCAGGGCCTTGCCGGTGCGCGGGTTGGCGGCAGGTACCAGCGGCGAGGCCTGGTAGTCGGCGTCCTCGATCACCCGGATGCGGTTGATGCGGTACAGCTCGCGGGCCTGGCGCGGGATGTCGGAGGCCGGGAAGCACAGCCCCAGGTACTGGGGATAGCCCGGGTCGGCGTCTTCGGCGAGCACCGTGCCATTGCCTTCGGTGTCGAAGCGGTAGGCCTTGACCCGGCCGAAACCGGTGATGCGCTTGATCTGGCGTACCGACTGCTGCAGCAAGTCCTCGATGCTGGTGGCCTGGTGCAGGGTACTGACGAAGGCCCGCACCAGGGGGTAGTAGTCGCCCTTGGCCGAGCCGCGGCAGGGCTCGAACTCGAGGATCAGCACCTGGTCGTGGCGGTGGGCCAATACCCGCAGCGGCGCCTGGCAGGGGGCACCTTCGCGCAGGCGGACATCGCCGATGTGGAAGGGGAATATCTCGTCTTCCGGCAGGGACGTCAGGTGCTGGCGCAGGTCGAAGTCTTCGCTGACCAGTGCGTCGAATGCCCGGCCTGGCAGTTCCAGGGCCGGCACGCCGAGCCAGCGTTCGGTGTTTTCACTGGCCTGGAGGATGCGCAGGCTGGTGTTGTCCAGCACCAGTAGAAAGCCATGGGGCTGGATGCTGCCCGGTACCTGGATAGGTTCCTGGGCACAGCGTTCGATGGCCTGGTCGAGGGAAAGCGGGGCAGTGGTCACGAGGTGCTCCTGGCAGGGTCCGTCCACGCACAGGGTGCGTATGGCACAGGATAGTCGCCCTGCAAGGTATCAGAACCATGGCCGGTTTGTCGGCATATGACTATTTGAGGGGTGGGTATTTGAAGGGATGCTGCTTCAAGCACTGATTTTTTCGGATATTTCTGGTGGCTCCATCCAAGGAATTAATGCCAAAGAGCGGTGGCGCACGGCCACTCTGCGCCAATCCCACTGCTACGCTCAAGCTCAACGCATACAGACAAGGAATGACAGGTGACGGAGCGCTGGATGGCCGGGCTGTTGGGCCTGTGGTTGAGCGGCGGTGCCGTGGCGGCGGACTTTCTCGTCGAGGTGCAGATCCGCGTGCAGCGCGGTTGCATGCTGGTCAACCAGCAGCGCGATGCCGGTGCGCAGGCCCTGGGCCGGATCGATCTGGGCAGTGCCGCACGCCTGGACGGTTCGGGCGCGCCCTTGAGTGGGGTGCTGCTCAGCCAGCGGCCACCACGCCTGGAATGCAACCCCGACACGCCTTATCAGGTGCGCGTCGATGGCGGACAGCATGGCGGTGTCGGCGAGCTTCGCTACCTGGCCAGCCGCGACAGCAACGCCCGGCCAATCCCTTACCGTCTGTACCGCGACGCCGCCTGGCGCCAGCCATTGGCGGTGGACGTGGCGCAATCGGCACGGGTGCCGGACAGCGGCTCGGTCGAACTCCCTCTTTTCGCACGAATCGACAGCCTGGCCTGGGTACCCCGCGCCGGGCTCTACGCCGACCTGCTCAAAGTCACGGTCACCTGGTAGGGGATGCCCATGCACAAGGACGCATTGCAACGCACCTCGATCCTGCTGCTCACACTGGGCCCGCTGCTGCTGCCCGGCAGTGTGGCCCATGGCACCAGCACCGGCTTTATCCAGGCGCGCCTGGTGATCAGCGCCGCCTGCGAGATCAACAGCCAGCAACCGACCGTGGGTGGCAACCCCGGCGTGATGGACTTCGGTTCGCGCGGCCCGACCTGGGACCAGGCGCTGACCAGCCGCGTGGACGAGGCCGGCGCCGAGGGCAGCCTGCAGATCAGTTGCACCCCTCAGGTGCGCGCTTTCAGCGTGCGGATCAACGGCGGGCTCAATGGCAGCGATGGCGTGCGCCGCCTGAGCAATGGCCGCGAACTCATCCCCTATCAACTGGCGGTCGACCCAGGTGGCAACAGCCGCTACGGCATCGGCCAGGCCCGCACCTTCACCATCAGCAACACCGAGCAAGTGCCCGTGCCCATCTACGGCGTGGTGGTCGCGCAGCCGCGCGCCCTGCCTGTCGGGCTGTATCGCGACACCCTACGGGTGACCCTGGACTGGTAACACGCAAGGAGATTCGCAATGCCCAAGCACCTCACCCGCTGCATCCTCGCAGGCCTCGGCCTGGCCCTGGCAGCCAATGCCCAGGCCGCCACCGTGACCGGCACGATCAGCTCGACCCTGATCCTCACCGCCGCCTGCCAGGTCAATGGCAGCGGCGGCACCTCGGGGCTCAACTTCGGCAGCCTCAACTTCGGCACCCAGGACTCGTTGTTCACGACCGCCAATGGCCAGGTGCTCGGCGGCGGTGGCGGCGCCATGAGCATTCTCTGCTCGGCAGGCACGGTACCGACGATCAAGGTGCGTGCCGGCGCCCATGACTCGCAGTCCGCCGGCGGGACCCGGGCCCTGGCCGATGGTTCGGGCAATTTCGTGCCCTATGACTTCTACACCGACGCCGGGCACACCCAGTTGCTGGCCATCGACGGCACCATCACCCTGCCGACCAGCACGGGCGTGGCGCAGACGGTCAACCTGTATGGCCAGGCCAAGGGCAAGGCCGGTCTGCCGGCGGGTACCTACACCGATACGGTGGCCGTCGAGCTGAGCTTCTGAGCCATGGCCGGCAGGGCGCTGTGCGCAGGCTTGTGCCTGGTCGTGCCGGGCATGTTGCAGGCGGCGACCAGCAGCACATTCCAGGTCAGTGCGCAGATCGTTGCCGGCTGCCTGGTGGTGGGCGGCGTGACCAACTACGGCGTGCTCGATTTCGGCACCCAGTCGGCGTTGTCCACCGCCACCCTGAGTACCTCGCTCGGCGGCACCACGGTGACCTTCCAGTGCACCCCGGGTGTAGCGGTGAGCATGAGCCTGGACGGTGGCCAGAACAGCGCCAGCGGCAATCGCTACCTCAAGCGCAGCGGCGGTACGCAAGTGCTCGCCTACCAGCTTTACCGCGACGCGGCCTATACCCAGAGCCTGGGGATAGGCAGCAGCGTTGCCGTGAGCTACAGCGACCCGACTGCGATCAAGCTGCCGGTCTACGGCCGCACGACCCTGACCGGTACCTTGCCGGCCGGGACCTACACCGACGTGGTGCAAGTGACGGTGGCCTGGTGAACCAGCCGCCGCAATCGACGAGCAGAAGGAGAGGGGCATGGGGGCAGGCGCGAAACTGGCGCGGGGACTGATCGGGATGTTGCTGCTGGCCGGCGCGCCTGCCATGGCCGCCACGTCGGTGCTGATCTGGCCGATCGACCCGGTGCTGGAAGCCGACCAGAAGGCCGGCGCGCTGTGGCTGGAGAACCGTGGGTCGGCGCCGACCAGCCTGCAGGTGCGGGTGTTCGCCTGGCGCCAGGGCGAGTATCAGGAGCAGTTCCAGAACCAGCGCGAGATCATCGGCAGCCCACCGGTGGCGAATATTGCGCCGGGGCAGAAACAACTGATCCGGCTGACCCGTACCGGCAGCTCACCGGCCGGCCAGGAGCAGGCCTACCGCATCATCATCGACGAGATCCCTTCGCCCTTGCCGGCCGACACCGCCAGCGACGGGCCGAAGGCGGCCATCCGCCTGCAGATGCGTTACTCGGTGCCGCTGTTCGTCTACGGCGAAGGGCTGTGGGGCAAGCCCGACCCGGAGGGCAAGCGCAGCGCCGAAGGGGTCGGCAAGCCGCAGCTGAGCTGGCGTGCGGTGACCGTGGAGGGCAAACCCTATGTCGAACTGCGCAACACCGGGCCCGTGCATGCCCGGTTGACCGATGTGGTGTTGCAGCAGGGCGGGCAGGATAAACCGCTGGTCGAAGGCTTGCTGGGCTATGTGTTGCCTGGCGCCAGCATGCGTTGGCCTGCCCCGGGCGCGCTCGGGGCAGCCAGTGTGCTCAAGGGCCGGGTCAATGGCCAGGACGCGGCGCAGGCCATCAAGCAGGGCCAGTGATACGCGGGTGAACGTCTGTCAGGGGCCAGGGAGGACCCGGCAATGGTTGGACATCGTGTGTGAGCTGGGTGCGGGTGGCAACGCACCGGTTGTGGCTGGGCCTGGCGGTGCTGGGCCCTGGCCTGGGCGTGGCCGACGAACTGCCGCCGCCCCCCACCGAGAGTGCCGCCATCACCGATGCGACGCTGTACCTCGACCTGCTGGTGAACCAGGTGGGCAAGGCTGAGCTGGTACCGGTGCAGCAGCGCGCCGGGCGGTTGTACCTGGACAGCGAGGTGTTGCGCGGCGCCGGGATCAAGCTGCCGGGCGACCCGCGTGGCGAAGTGGCGCTGGAGGATATCCCCGGTCTGCACAGCGACTATGACAGCCAGAACCAGCGCCTGCTGCTGCAGGTGCCGCCGGCCTGGCTGCCCGAGCAGCAGCTGGGTGACCGCAGCCTGTACCCGGCCAGCGATGCCCGCAGCAGCTTTGGAGCATTGTTCAACTACGACGCCTACCTCAACGACACCGACGAAGGCGGCAGCTACCTCGCCGCCTGGAACGAGCTGCGCCTGTTCGATGACTGGGGCACGTTCTCCACCACCGGGCAGTGGCGCCAGTCGTTCAACGGCGCCCAGGACAACGGCCGCCAGGGCTTCCTGCGCTACGACACCACGTTCCGCTACACCGATGACCAGCGTCTGCTCACCTACGAGGTGGGGGACCTGGTGACCGGCGCGCTGCCCTGGACCACCTCGGTGCGCGTTGGCGGGCTGCAGTTGTCGCGGGACTTCAGTGCCCGTCCCGACCTGGTCACCTACCCGTTGCCGGCCTTTGCCGGCGAAGCGGCGGTGCCGACCTCGCTGGACCTGTTCATCAACGGCTACAAGAGCAGCACCACCGAGTTGCAGCCGGGCCCCTACACGCTGACCAACGTGCCGTTCATCAACGGTGCCGGCGAGGCGGTGGTGGTGACCACCGACGCCCTCGGCCGGCAGGTGTCCACCACCTTGCCGTTCTATGTCACCAGCAGTCTGCTGGCCAAGGGACTTTCGGATTTCTCGGTGGCGGCTGGCAGTTTGCGCCGCGACTATGCCGTGCGCGATTTTGGTTATGGCCCGGGCGTGGCGTCGGCCAGCCTGCGCCACGGTGTCTCCGACTACTTCACCCTGGAAACCCACGCCGAAACCGCCCAGTCGATGATGCTCGGCGGCCTGGGCGGCAACCTGCGCCTGGGCAACTTCGGCGTGCTCAACGCGGCGGTGGCGCAGAGCCGATTCGAGGGCGACACGGGCCAGCAGGTAGCGCTGGGCTACCAGTACAACAGCCGGCGCATCGGCTTCAACTACCAGCGCGTGCAACGCCACGGCGACTACGCCGACCTGTCGCTGGTCGACAGCCCCTACACCCGCCTGAGCCAGCGCAGCGAGCAGGCCACCCTGAGCCTGAACCTGGATCGCTATGGCAGCCTGGGTGCCGGCTACTTCGATGTGCGCGCCGGCGACGGCACGCGTACCCGGCTGGTCAACCTGAGCTGGAGCAAGCCGCTGTGGGGCAACAGCAGCCTGTACCTGTCGGCCAACCGCGAGGTCGGCGACAGCCAGTGGGCGGTGCAGGCGCAACTGGTGATCCCCTTCGACCTGCGCGGCACCCTGGCCTTCAGCGCCGAACGCAGCAAGGACGGCCAGGATTTGCAGCGGGTCAACTACAGTCGCGCCGTGCCGGTCGGCGGCGGGGTGGGCTACAACCTCGGTTACGCCACCGGCGGCAACCGCGATGCCTATCGCCAGGCCGACGTGACCTGGCGCCTGCAGTCGGTGCAGTTGCAGGCCGGGGTCTACGGCAGCAGCGGCGAGATGACCCGCTGGGCCGATGCCAGCGGTTCGCTGGTGCTGATGGATGCCGGGCTGTTCGCCGCCAACCGCATCGACGACGCTTTCGTGGTGGTCAGCACCAGTGGTTACGCCGACGTGCCGGTGCGCTACGAGAACCAGCAGATCGGCCGCACCGACCGCAACGGCCACCTGCTGGTGCCGTACAGCAGCGGCTATTACCGGGGCAAGTACGAGATCGACCCGATGGAGTTGCCGGCCGATGTGCTGGCGCCGCAGGTGGAGCAGCGCGTGGCCGTGCGCCGGGGCAGCGGCTACTTGCTGGAGTTCCCGCTCAGGCAGGTACGGGCGGCGAGCCTGGTGCTGGTCGACAGTGACCAGCAGGCACTCAAGCTGGGCAGTCATGTACTGCACCAGGAGAGTGGCAGCGAGGCGGTGGTGGGTTGGGACGGGCTGGTGTACCTGGAGAACCTGGCGCCCCATAACCGCCTGGTCGTGGACAAGGCTGATGGTGGGCAGTGCCAGGTGGCGTTCGACTTACCCGAAGGGGAGGGGCCGATCCCGCTGATCGGCCCTTTGGTGTGTCGATGAAGGTGCTCAAGGCATTGCTGCTGGGTAGCTTGCTGCTGCCAGACGGTGCCGCCTGGGCGTTGTGTTCGTCGGTGGCCACCGCCCCGGCGGCCTTTGGCTCGATCAACTCGACCCTGGTGCGTACCACGGTACAGAACGCCTCCACCACCAACGCCGGGTTGCAGTGCACCGGCTCGCTGTTGTCGTTGCTGGTCAGCTCCGATCACTTCTACGCCACCATCACCTCCGCCACCAGCGGGCTGGTGGGGCCGACCGGCGATGTCATCCCTTATACGATCTATGCCGACAACACCACCAGCTACCCGATCAGCCGCGGCGTGCAGTTCGACTTCGCCCGCAACGGCATCCTCGACGCCCTTGGGTTGCTCAATGGCAGCAGCCCCAAGACCGTGCCGCTGTACTTGAAGACCGTGGTTGGCGCCAACGTCGCGGCGGGTGTGTACCAGGAAACCCTGAACATCGCCTGGAGCTGGAACTACTGCTCGGGCATCGGCATCGGCAACCTATGCCTGGGGCGCGACATCGGCAGCGGCAACCAGAGCATCGTGGTCAGCCTCACGGTGACCAACGACTGCCAGATCACCACACCCAACATCAGCTTCGGCAGTGCACCCGTGGTGGCGGGGTTCGGCACCGTGAGCCAGAGCGTCAGCCTGTCGTGCACCAAGGGCAGCACCTACACCGTGGGGTTGGACGACGGGCAGAACGTCTCGGGCGGGCGGCGGCGGATGAAGTCGGCGGCCAACAACTACCTGGCCTACGACATCTTCAAGAGTGCCGGCGCGGTGCGCTGGGGCTCGCTGACCACGGCGCGGCGGGCGAGCAGTGATGCCGATGTGAACCCGGGGGCGGGCACCGGCACGGGGAGCCAGGTGTTCAACTACAACGCCAAGGTGTACACCGACCAGGCCACGCCGCCGGCGGCGACCTATACCGATAACGTGATTCTGGATGTGCAGTTTTGAGTAACACCACTCCTGTGGGAGCGGCCTTGTGTCGCGAAAGGGGCGCGGAGCGCCCCCAGGATCTCAGCGTTGATGCACAGATCCCGGGGCCGCTCCGCGCCCCTTTCGCGACACAAGGCCGCTCCCACAAAGGGAGGCGTGTTGCTCAGCGCAGGTCGTCTACCATCTTCAGCAGCGTTTCCAGCACCGCTCCAGCCAACGCCTTCGACCGCTCGCCCGACCAGCCGGTACGCGGATTCGGCGCATCGTCATGGTCCTTGAACGGCATTTCCAGGGTCAGCGACAGGCAGTCATGGGCCTGGCCCACGGCATTGCAGGCCAGGGTCATGTTGGCCTGGCCCGGCTCGTCGCGGGTGTAGCCGTATTTGGTCTGGAAGTCCGGCGTCAGGCTGCACAGGGTGCTGCGGAACTGCTCTTCCAGCTTCTCGATTCGCGGCGTGTACCCCGGGTTGCCCTCGCAGGCGGCGGTGAACACATGGGGAATCTCTTCGTCGCCGTGGGCATCGATGAACGCATCCACGCCATGCAGCTTCATCTGGCTCTGGGCGAAGAACACTTCCGGGCTCAGCTCGACGCTGGCGTCCTGCCAGGCCCGGTTGAGGTCCTTGCCCTTGAAGTTGGTGCGCAGGTGGCCGAGGAACGCGCCATCCGGGTTCATGTTGGGGATCAGGTACAGGTCGGCCTTGGCCAGCAGTTGCTGGATGACCGGGCCATTGGCTTCAAGGGCGTCGATCACACCTTCCATGAACCATTCGGCCATGTGCTCGCCCGGGTGCTGCTGGGCGATGATCCACAGCTTGCGCTTGCCAGCCGCGCCGTTGCCCGCGCGCAGCAGCGGGATATCGCGGCCCTGCACGCTACGCCCGCTAGCCAGCAGCTCGACGCCTGGGATCTGCCGGGCGCGCTCGACCAATTGGTTGTGGCGGGCGCGGGGGTAGGGCTCGAAGTAGGCGAACCAGACCTGCTCGTGTTCGGCCTTGAGCTCGAAGCTCAGCGCCTTGCCGTCGAACTGGCTGGGCACGCGGAACCAGGTCTGCTGGTCGTAGGAGGCCACGGCGTGGTAGCCGTCCCAGGCGTTCTTGTAGGAGGAAGCATGGGCGTTGTCCAGGCTGAAGCGGTGGGCCTGGCCTGGGGTGAGGCCGCTGGCCTTGAAGTGGAACCACTGGAAGTGGTCGCTGTGGCTGTCCTTGCGGATGTCCAGGTGGACGTGCGCCGGGTTACTGGCGTCCTTGACCAGAATGTTGCCGGAGTCGAAATCGCAGTCGATGTGCAGCGGGGAGAGCGTCACGGTCATTGCCAGCCTCCTGTTGGCGTTTGTTGTGACCGTACTCTACACCGCTTGGCGGCGGGCTCCCATCCCTGGCAAACCATTTGGCACGCCCTCTGTAGGAGCGGCTTCAGCCGCGATCCCCCGCGAGGCGGGGCCTGGCACCGCGTTGCCTGCATCGCGGCTGAAGCCGCTCCTACAGGGACAGCAAACCCAATGCGGTCAGGGCTGCAATGGCAAACCCCACGGCAATCGAGCAGCCACCCAGCGACAGTGCCGCCCGCCCTTGCTGGTACCAGCCGTCGTGCCCCAGCTGCCGCGCCGGTGCAAGCAGGCTGCGCCAGCGCAATTCGGTTTCGTGGAAGGCACGCAGGTGGTCGGGGTCGGCATCCAGCCAGCGGCGAAAATCGATGCGTTCACTGGCGGTCACCTGCGGGCTCTGCAGGCGCACGTACCATTGGCCAGCAACACTCGCCAGGGCATCCCCCGGCGCACGGGCGGTCTGCAGGGCCTGGTTCATGTGGCGTTCGATATTGATCAAGGGCAGGTCGAGGCGTTCGCCGATCTCGGCGAAACCGACCTGGTCAAGACGGTTGAGCAGGAACACTTGCTGGACCCGACGGGGCAGGCGCTTGAGGGCGTGCAGCAACGCGTCGTCGCGGGTTTGCTCGGCGGTGCGCGGGTCGTGCTCAAGGGGCAGCAGCAGGCGGGTCATGGACAGCTCCTTGCTCATGAAATTGAGGGGTGGGGGCATCTTCCTTGATGCGGAGCCAGCTTAGCCTTAACGAGATTGATTCTCAAGTGCTGATTCCGCAAACTTTTGTAATGAGCGTTCACGTGTTGACACATTTTTGCTATCATCGCGGCCATCAACGATCTTCATTAGCCTGAAGAGCCAAAAAAAAGACCCGGCAAAAAGCCGGGTCAAAAACCGTGATTAGCCTGATGAGGAGATAATCTGAGCGTCCGACCTGAGGACGTTGCAGGTTATCCAGCGGGTCTCGCGACCTGCTGAGTGCAATAATAATCGTTATCATTTGCCAGTCAAATGATTTTTCCGCGTTCCGGTAAAAAAATCCTTCTGACGCACCTCCAGTCCCCGGCAATCGGGGCCATTGCCGTTCGTCGGCTATCACGTTCTCCCTTCAGATCGACGTTTTCTCCATGGCATTGCGCTGTTCCAGTAACGCGCGGGCCATGTTGATCATGTGCATCAGCGCATACACCACTTCCCGCGTCGTGCCCTGCAGATGGGCGCCGGTTTCCTGTGCCGTGGCCGAGGCGCAGCGCAGCAGGGCCATGGCCTGCTCGCTGGCTTGCGTGGCGGTCACGCCTTCGCGCAGGGTCCAGAGCGAGCGCTCCAGCTCAGCGGCGGTGGGGGTGGGGTTGAGGTAGTAGTCGAGGGCGCGGCGGGCGGCTTCTTCGTCGAGATCTGTATCTTCGTTTATCGGTTTGTTCATTCCAGCACCTGTGAAATCCCTTCAAGGACAAGGAATACCGATACTAGGTCAATATGTATTAATTTTGTCTGCTAAGATAATTCCAGATGTGTATTGATGCCGTTCATCCAGTCCGTATCGTTCACCGCCATGGAAAACTGGATCGAATTTCTGTCGCGCTACAAGCGCGAGCACAACCTCAAGCAGTACCAACTGGCCGAACGGCTGGGCATGACCCAAGGCGGCCTCGGCCATTGGTTGCGTGGCACGCGCCGGCCGACCCTGGAGACCGTCAACGAAAAGCTGGAGCAGCTTGGGCTGGTGTACCTGGAGGCGCGGGTGATGGTGGTCGAGCGCGACATCATGGCGCGCGAGGAGCGGGGTGTTTACGCGGTGGAGCGGCCGCTTTCGGTCAATGCCATGCGCCATGCCAGTTTTCGCTTTCCGGTGTTGAGCTGGGCCGACCTGCAGGGCGCGTTGCCCGAGTCCAGTGAAACCCAGGAGCTGACCGGTTATATGCCTGCCGGTAATGCATTCTGGTTACCGGTGGAGAATGACTCGATGAACGCCGCCAGTGGCAGGAGTTTGCCGCAGGGGGTGCTGGTTTTGGTGGATGCGGGGATCGAGGTTGCGCCGGGCAGGTTGGTGGTGGCCAGGCAGCCTGGCAAGCCAGCGGTGCTGAGGGAGTTGATCGAAGAGGGCGGGCAGCGGATGCTCAGGCCGCTCAATACCTTGTATCCGACCGTGCTCTGCGAGGAGGGGTGCGAGTTTCTCGGCGTCGTGGTGAGGATGCACGGCGTGCTATAGGAGAGATGGCCTTCGCCGGCAAAGCCGGCTCCTACAGATTGTGCGCCAGGCGCGGACCCTTGTAGGAGCCGGCTTTGCCGGCGAACAGCTATTGAGCAGACTCCGCCTCTAGCTCGACCAGCACTGTCCCTTCGCTGACCATGTCCCCCTCCTGGCAGAACAGCGCCTTCACCATCCCAGAATGGGGCGCCCGAATACTGTGCTCCATCTTCATCGCCTCCAGCACCACCAGCGCGGTCCCGGCTTCCACCACTTGCCCCGGCTCGACCAGCACCCGCACGATGCTGCCGTTCATGGGCGCGCCCAGCCCGCCCTGGTGGCTGTGGCTGGCTTCCGCCGCAGCAATCGGGTCATGAACGCTGACGGCATGCAATTCACCCTGCCATTGCAGGTACAGCGTACCGCCCCGGCGCACCGCCAGGTGACGACGACGCAGGCCGTCCTGATCGTGGTACAGCTGCTCACCCACCAACCGATAGGTCGAAGGCGCGCTGCGCTCCAGTGCCACCGCCTGCTCATGCCCCTCACACTGCAAGTGCAGGCTACTGCGCGCCGGCAAACCCAGGCGCAGGCCATCGCGGGCCGCCCACGGCGAGGCGCGGTCGTCCTGGCGCTGCTGCGCAGGCTCGCTTTGCAACCAGGCCTCGGCGGCGGCTTCCCAGAATTGCGCAGGCAACGCCTGGGGTGCAGGTAACAACACGTCCTGATGACGCGGAATGAAGCCGGTATCCAGCTCCGCCTGCGCAAACGCCGGGTGCGCCAGGATGCGGCGCAGGAACGCGATATTGGTCTTCAACCCGCCAATGGCGAACTCATCGAGCATCGCCAGCAACCGCAGACGCGCCTGCTCGCGGTCCTCACCCCAGGCAATCAGCTTGCCCAGCATCGGGTCGTAGAACGGCGACACCACATCGCCCTCGCTGACGCCACTGTCCACCCGGCGCCCTTCGCCCGGCGCAGACTCGCGGTACAGCGCCAGGGTACCGGTGGCCGGCAGGAATTCATTGGCCGGATCTTCCGCGTACAGCCGCACCTCGATGGCATGGCCGATCAGCGGCACCTGATCCTGGGTGATCGGCAGCGGCTCGCCACAGGCCACGCGGATCTGCCAGGCCACCAGGTCGAGCCCGGTGATGGCTTCGGTGACCGGGTGCTCCACCTGCAGGCGGGTGTTCATCTCCATGAAGAAGAACTCACCCCGGGCATCGAGCAGGAACTCCACGGTGCCGGCGCCGACATAACCAATGGCCTGGGCCGCGCGTACTGCGGCCTCGCCCATGGCCTTGCGCAGGTCCGGGGAGAGGCCCGGCGCCGGCGCTTCCTCGACCACTTTCTGGTGGCGGCGCTGGATCGAGCAGTCACGTTCGTTGAGGTACAGGCAGTTGCCATGTTGGTCGGCGAACACCTGGATTTCCACATGACGCGGCTTGAGCACGTACTTCTCGACCAGCATCCGCGCATCGCCGAACGACGACTGCGCCTCGCGCTGCGCCGAGGCCAGGGCGTCGGCCAGCTGGCTTTCGTCCTCGACCACCTTCATGCCCTTGCCGCCGCCCCCGGCGCTGGCCTTGAGCAGTACCGGGTAACCGATGCGCTCGGCGGCGGCGCGGAAGGTGTCCAGGTCCTGGGCCTCGCCGTGGTAGCCCGGCACCAGCGGCACGCCGGCAGCCTCCATCAGCGCCTTGGCCGCTGACTTGCTGCCCATGGCATCGATGGCACTGGCCGGTGGGCCGAGGAAGATCAGCCCGGCCTGTTCGATGGCGCGGGCGAAACCGGCGTTCTCCGAGAGGAAGCCATAGCCCGGGTGGATCGCCTGGGCACCGCTGGCCTTGGCCGCGGCGATCAGCTTGTCGATCATCAGGTAGCTTTCAGCCGCCTTGGTGCCGCCCAGGTCGACGCGGATGTCCGCTTCGCGGCTGTGGCGCGCCTCGCGGTCGGTGGCGCTGTGCACGGCCACGGTGGTCAGGCCCAGGGCCTTGGCGGTGCGCATCACCCGGCAGGCGATCTCGCCACGGTTGGCGACCAGCAGGGTGGTGAGGGTGGGGCGGCTCATGGGCGCGGCTCCTTCTTGTGCTCGGTTTGCCAGGCGGGGCGGCGTTTTTCCAGGAAGGCGCGCAAGCCCTCCTGGCCTTCGGTGCTGACGCGGATACGGGCGATGGTGTTCTCGCAGTAGCGGCGCAGGGCCGGGCTCAGCTCGCCATCGTCCACTTCGCGCAGCAGGTCCTTGGTGGCGCGCAGGGCCTGGGGGCTGTTCTGCAGCAGGTTGTCGACCCAGGCCTCGACCTGCGCGTCCAGCTCGGCGGCCGGGCACACCTCGGCCAGCAGGCCCAGCTCACGGGCGCGCACACCGCTGAAACGCTCGGCGGTGAGCGCATAGCGGCGCGCTGCGCGCTCGCCGATGGCCTTGACCACGAATGGGCTGATCACCGCCGGGGCCAGGCCGATGCGCACTTCCGACAGGCACAGCTGGGCGTCTTCGGCGCCGATGGCCATGTCGCAGCAGCTGATCAGCCCCAGCGCGCCGCCGAAGGCCGCGCCTTGCACCACGGCCAGGGTCGGCGCCTTGAGCCGGTGCAGGGCGTACATCAGCTCGCCCAGTTCATGGGCGTCGTCAAGGTTGGTGTTGAAGTCCAGCTCGGCCGACTGCTGCATCCAGGCTAGATCTGCGCCGGCACTGAAATGCCGGCCACGGCCGCGCAGCACCACGAAGCGCAGGCTGGCGTCCTCGGCGATCTGGTCGAGGGCGACGATCAGCTCGCGGATCATCTGCGCGTTGAAGGCGTTGTTCTTGTCTTCCCGGCTCAGCCACAGGGTGGCGAAGCCGCGAGGGTCCTTGACCAGTTCGATAGTCGCGAAGTCGCTCATGGGTCACATCCGGAAAATGCCGAAGCGGCTCTGTTCGATCGGGGCGTTCAGCGCGGCGGACAGCGCCAGGCCGAGCACGTCGCGGGTCTGCGCCGGGTCGATGACGCCGTCATCCCACAGCCGGGCGCTGGAGTAGTAGGGGTGGCCCTGGCGTTCGTACTGGTCGAGGATCGGCTGCTTGAGCTTCTTCTCGTCGTCCGCGCTGAACACCTCGCCACTGCGCTCGCTCTGTTCGCGCTTGACCTGGGCCAGCACCCCGGCCGCCTGCTCGGCGCCCATCACGCCAATGCGTGCGTTGGGCCACATCCACAGGAAGCGCGGGTCGTAGGCGCGGCCGCACATGCCGTAGTTGCCGGCACCGAAGCTGCCGCCGATGATCACCGTGAACTTCGGTACCTGGGCGCAGGCCACCGCGGTCACCAGCTTGGCGCCGTGCTTGGCGATGCCGCCTTCTTCGTATTTTTTGCCGACCATGAAGCCGGTGATGTTCTGCAGGAACAGCAGCGGGATGCCGCGCTGGCAGGCCAGTTCGATGAAGTGCGCGCCTTTTTGCGCGGCCTCGGCGAAGAGGATGCCGTTGTTGGCCAGGATCGCCACCGGGTAGCCGTGCAGGTGGGCGAAGCCGCACACCAGGGTGGTGCCGAACAGCGCCTTGAATTCATCGAACACCGAACCGTCGACCAGGCGCGCAATCACCTCGCGCACGTCGAACGGCTGCTTGGCGTCGGCCGGCACCACGCCGTACAACTCCTCGGCGTTGTACAGCGGCGCGATCGGCGCCTGGCATTGCAGCTTGCCCTGCTTGTGCCAGTTGAGGTTGGCGACGCTGCGCCGGGCGATGGCCAGGGCGTGCTCGTCGTTGTCGGCGTAATGGTCGGCCACGCCGCTGGTGCGGCAGTGCACGTCGGCGCCGCCGAGGTCCTCGGCGCTGACCACTTCACCGGTCGCGGCTTTCACCAAAGGGGGGCCTGCAAGGAAGATGGTCGCCTGCTGGCGCACCATGATCGCTTCGTCGGCCATGGCCGGCACATAGGCGCCGCCGGCGGTGCACGAGCCCATCACCACGGCGATCTGCGGAATCCCTAAGGCACTCATGTTGGCCTGGTTGAAGAAGATCCGCCCGAAATGCTCGCGGTCGGGGAACACCTCGTCCTGGCGCGGCAGGTTGGCGCCGCCGGAGTCCACCAGGTAGATGCACGGCAGGCGGTTCTGCAGGGCGATGGTCTGGGCGCGCAGGTGCTTCTTCACCGTCAGCGGGTAATAAGAACCGCCTTTGACCGTGGCGTCGTTGGCCACAATCATGCACTCCACGCCTTCGACCCGGCCGATGCCGGCGATCACGCCCGCAGCCGGCACGTCCTCGCCATACACCTCATGGGCGGCCAGCTGGCCGATCTCGAGGAATGACGAGCCTGGGTCGAGCAGGCGGTCGATGCGCTCGCGGGGCAGCAACTTGCCACGCGAGGTGTGCCGCGCCTGGGCTTTCGGCCCGCCGCCCTGGCTGACCTGGGCGAGCAGGCCGCGCAGGGCCTGGACTTGTTCGAGCATGGCCGCGCTGTTGCTGGCGAACTCCGCCGAGCGCGGGTTGATCTGGGTATGCAAGGTAGCCATGTGCGCCGGTTCCTTGTGCTCAGCGGGTTTCGTTGAACAGTTCGCGGCCGATCAGCATCCGGCGGATCTCGCTGGTGCCGGCCCCGATCTCGTACAGCTTGGCGTCGCGCAGCAGGCGGCCGGCCGGGAATTCATTGATGTAGCCGTTGCCGCCGAGGATCTGGATCGCCTCCAGGGCCATCTGCGTGGCGCGCTCGGCGGTGTACAGGATCACCCCGGCGGCGTCCTTGCGGGTGGTCTCGGCGCGGTCGCAGGCCTGGGCCACGGCGTACAGGTAGGCGCGGCTGGCGTTGAGCTGGGTGTACATGTCGGCGATCTTGCCCTGGATCAGCTGGAACTCGCCGATGCTCTGGCCGAACTGCTTGCGGTCGTGGATGTACGGGACCACCAGGTCCATGCAGCTCTGCATGATGCCGGTGGGGCCACCGGCGAGTACCACGCGCTCGTAGTCCAGGCCGCTCATCAGCACGCGCACACCGCCGTTGAGCTGGCCGAGGATGTTTTCTTCCGGCACTTCGACGTCATCGAAGAACAGCTCGCAAGTGTTGGAGCCGCGCATGCCGAGCTTGTCGAACTTGTTGCTGCGGGTGAAGCCTTTCCAGTCGCGCTCGACGATGAATGCGGTGATGCCGTGGGGGCCCTTGTCCAGGTCGGTCTTGGCGTAGATCACGTAGGTGTTGGCGTCGGGGCCGTTGGTGATCCAGGTCTTGCTGCCGTTGAGCACGTAGCGGTCGCCGCGTTTCTCGGCGCGCAGCTTCATCGACACCACGTCGGAGCCGGCGTTGGGCTCGCTCATGGCCAGGGCGCCGATGTGTTCGCCGCTGATCAGCTTGGGCAGGTACTTGAGTTTCTGCTCGTGGGTGCCGTTGCGATTGATCTGGTTGACGCACAGGTTGGAGTGGGCGCCGTACGACAGGGCCACCGAGGCCGAGGCGCGGCTGATCTCTTCCATCGACACCACGTGGGCCAGGTAGCCCAGGCCGGCGCCGCCGTATTCTTCAGGGACGGTGATGCCCAGCAGGCCCATGTCGCCGAACTTGCGCCACATGTCGGCGGGGAACAGGTTGTCGTGGTCGATCTGCGCGGCGCGCGGCGCCAGCTCGGCGGCGACGAAGGTGCGCACCTGGTCGCGGAGCATGTCGATGGTCTCGCCCAGGGCGAAGTTCAGGCTGGGGTAATGCATGTGCGGGCACCTTCTTGTTCTTGAAATTCGAGGTACCACGCCGGCCCTGTAGGAGCGGGCTTGCCCCGCGATGCCCGTCAGAACGGCCAGCAGTACTGCCTGGTCCGGCCTCATCGCGGGGCAAGCCCGCTCCTACAGGGTCGGCGTGATGCGTGGTTGACGTTAACGTAAACCTGCCTTTCGAACGTGTCAATCGGAACATAACCTTTACGTAAACGTAAATCTGCGCCAGAGTAATTGCCGCCTGCTTCAGTCATGCCCAGAACAACCACAAGAAGGGATCGCCATGCCTCAACCAAGCTACACACGCGGCCGCCAGGACAAACCCTTGCTCACCCAGACCATCGGCCAGGCCTTCGACGCCACCGTCGCCCGCCACGGCGAGCGCGAGGCGCTGGTGGTGCGCCACCAGCACCTGCGCTACAGCTGGCGCGAGCTGGCCGCCGAGGTCGATGTGCACGCCCGGGCCTTGATGGCGCTGGGCGTGGAGGTCGGCGAGCGGGTCGGCAATTGGGCGCCCAACTGCGCCCAGTGGTGCATCCTGCAACTGGCCACGGCCAAGGTTGGTGCGATCCTGGTCAACATCAACCCGGCCTACCGCGTGGGCGAGCTGGAATACGTGCTGCGCCAGTCCGGTTGCCGCTGGCTGGTGTGCGCGGATGCCTTCAAGAGCTCCGACTACCAGGCGATGGTGCAGGAACTAGTGCCTGAGCTGGCGAGCCATGCCCTGGGCGAGCTGGCCAGCGAACGCCTGCCCGACCTGCGCGGCGTGATCAGCCTGGCCGCCGAGCCACCCGCTGGCTTCCTGCCCTGGGCCGCGCTGGCCGGGCGGGCAGGGGAGGTTGAGGTAGTCGCCTACGAAGCCCGGCAACAGGGCCTGCAATTCGATCAGCCGGTGAACATCCAGTACACCTCCGGCACCACCGGCGCACCCAAAGGCGCCACGCTGAGCCACTACAACATCCTCAACAACGGCTACATGGTCGGCGAGAGCCTGGGCCTGACCGAGCGCGACCGCATGGTGATCCCGGTGCCGCTGTACCACTGCTTCGGCATGGTCATGGGCAACCTGGGCTGCATCACCCACGGCAGCGCCATGATCTACCCCAACGACGCCTTCGACGCCGAGCTCACCCTGCGCGCCGTGGCCGAGGAGCGTGCCAGCATCCTCTATGGCGTGCCGACCATGTTCATCGCCTTGCTCGACCACCCCAGCCGTGCCGCGCTGGACCTGTCCACGCTACGCAGCGGCATCATGGCCGGCGCCACCTGCCCGATCGAGGTGATGCGCAAGGTGATCGACCAACTGCACATGGCCGAGGTGCAGATCGCCTATGGCATGACCGAGACCAGCCCGGTGTCGCTGCAGACCGGCCCCGACGACGGCCTGGAACTGCGCGTGACCACCGTCGGCCGCACCCATCCGCAGCTGGAGACCAAGCTGGTGGATGTCGATGGGCGCATCGTTGCCCGTGGCGAGATCGGCGAGTTGTGCACCCGGGGCTACAGCGTGATGCTCGGCTACTGGGACAACTTGCAGGCCACCCATGACGCCCTCGACCCGGCTGGGTGGATGCATACCGGCGACCTGGCAGTGATGGACGATGACGGCTATGTGCGCATCGTCGGGCGCAACAAGGACATGATCATCCGTGGCGGCGAGAACATCTATCCGCGGGAGTTGGAGGAGTTCTTCCACACCCACCCGGCGGTGGCCGAGGCGCAGGTGGTGGGGATACCGTGCAGCAAGTATGGCGAGGAGGTGGTGGCGTGGATTCGCTTGCACCCGGGGCACAGTGCCACGGCGGAGGAGTTGCAGCAGTGGTGCAAGGCGCGGCTGGCGCATTTCAAGACGCCGCGGCATTTCCGCTTTGTCGATGAATTTCCGATGACGGTGACGGGGAAGGTGCAGAAGTTTCGGATGCAGGAGATCAGTGTCGAGGAGCTGGCAGGGCGATGATGTCAGGTGAGGGGCGGCCCTGCCGATGTTTCTGGCTCGGGCATGGTCCGGAAGATCAGGTCGACCAGTTCGGCGAAGGTGAGGTAGGGGCGCAGTGGCTGGTGGATCAGGATGCCGAAGGTTTCTTCGATCAGCGCTTGTAGCTCGAACATGTCGAAGCTGTCGGCACCCAGTTCGCCAAGGGAAATGTCGGGGCGGATCTGGTGCAGGCTCTGCTCGAGGAAGTAACTGATGATCCAGCGCAGGTGGAAAGCGATGTAGAGCCGAGAGTGCATGCTGGGGCTGCCGTGGGAGGAGAGATGATCCTCTTTAGCGCGCCTTGGTGTTGGCGGCTACTGGTAGAAATGCTAGGTGCGGGGCTGTGGGATTTGTGCTCCGGGTTGCCCGACCCGCGAGGAGGCGGTGCGGAGGATTGCACCGGCTGTGCCGGTGTTCGCCGGCAAGCCGGCTCCTACCGGGTGGGGGTTTGGTTTGCACGGCCCTGTAGGAGCGGCTTCAGCCGCGAATCAGGCGACGCGGAGCCTGGCACCGGCAGAGCCGGTGTTCGCGGGGCAAGCCCGCTCCTACAAGATCCTCGTTGGGTCAACGGGAGCAGTGTTTTGTTCCCACCAGGATCGTCGACGACGGGGCTCAGCCCTCGTAACCAAGGTTCGGCGCCAGCCAACGTTCGCTCACGCTCACATCCTGCCCCTTGCGCGCGCTGTAGCGCTCGACCTGGTCCTTGTCCACCTTGCCCACGGCGAAGTACTGCGCCTGCGGATGGGCGAAGTACCAGCCGCTGACCGCCGCCGCCGGGAACATGGCGAAGTGCTCGGTGAGGAACACGCCGCTGGGGCCGGTCTCGCCGATGGCGGTGCCGTCCAGCAGGCGGAACAGGGTTTCCTTCTCGGTGTGATCCGGGCAGGCCGGGTAGCCTGGCGCGGGGCGGATGCCGCTGTACTGCTCCTTGATCAGCGCCTCGTTGTCCAGGTGCTCGTCCTTGGCGTAACCCCAGTGCTCTTTGCGCACCTGCTCGTGCAGCCACTCGGCGCAGGCCTCGGCCAGGCGGTCGGCCAGGGCCTTGACCATGATCGAGCTGTAGTCGTCGCCCTTGTCCTGGTAGGCCTTGGCCACTTCCTCGGCACCGATGCCGGCGGTGGTGATGAAGCCGCCGACGTAGTCGGTCACGCCGCTGTCCTTGGGGGCGACGAAGTCGGCCAGCGACCAGTTGGGCTTGCCGTCGGGCTTGATGGTCTGCTGGCGCAGGTGGTGCAGGGTGGCCAGGGTGTCGCCGTTATCGCCATAGACTTCGATGTCGTCATGCTCGACCTGGTTGGCCGGCCAGAAACCGAACACCGCGCGGGCGCTGATCAGCTTCTCGTCGATCAGCTTGTCGAGCATCTCGCGGGCGTCCTTGTACAGCGCCGTGGCAGCCTCGCCGACCACTTCGTCGGTGAGGATGCGCGGGAACTTGCCGGCCAGGTCCCAGGAAATGAAGAACGGGGTCCAGTCGATGTACTCGGCCAGGGTGCGCAGGTCGATGTTCTCCAGCACCTTGACGCCAGTGAAGCTAGGCACCGCGGCCTGGTAGCCGGCCCAGTCGTACTGCGGCTTGGCGGCGATGGCCTGGTCGTAGCTCAGGCGCTCGGTGCGGGCGCTGCGGTTGGCGGTACGCTCGCGTACTTCCACGTATTCTTCGCGGGTCTTGGCGACGAAGCCGGCCTTGAGTTCCTTCGACAGCAGTTGCGTGGCCACGCCCACCGCGCGCGAGGCGTCGGTGACGTACACCACGGCGTCGTTCGAGTACTTGGGCTCGATCTTCACCGCCGTGTGCGCCTTGGAGGTGGTGGCACCACCGATCATCAGCGGCAGGTGGAAGTCCTGGCGCTGCATCTCGCGGGCGACGTGGACCATCTCGTCCAGCGACGGGGTGATCAGGCCGGACAGGCCGATGATGTCGCACTTCTGCTCGCGGGCGGTCTGCAAAATCTTCTCGGCCGGCACCATCACGCCCATGTCGACGATGTCGTAGCCGTTGCAACCGAGCACCACGCCGACGATGTTCTTGCCGATGTCATGCACGTCGCCCTTGACCGTGGCCATGAGGATCTTGCCCTTGGCCTCGGGCTTGTCGCCTTTCTCTTCCTCGATGAACGGGATCAGGTGGGCCACGGCCTGCTTCATCACCCGGGCCGACTTGACCACCTGGGGCAGGAACATCTTGCCGGCGCCGAACAGGTCGCCGACCACGTTCATGCCGCTCATCAGCGGGCCTTCGATGACCTCGATCGGGCGCGCCGACTGCTGGCGGCACTCTTCGGTGTCCTCGACGATGTGGGCGGTGATGCCTTTGACCAGCGCATGCTCAAGGCGCTTGGCCACCGGCAGCGAGCGCCACTCTTCGTTCTCGACTTCCTTGGTGGCGCCGCCGCCTTTGTAGTCGTCGGCAATCGCCAGCAGGGCATCGGTGCCGTGCGGGGTGCGGTTGAGCACCACGTCCTCGACCTTTTCGCGCAGGGCGGCGGGGATCTCGTCGTAGATCTCCAGCTGGCCGGCGTTGACGATACCCATGGTCAGGCCGTTCTGGATGGCGTGGTAGAGGAACACCGAGTGGATCGCCTCGCGTACCGGGTTGTTGCCACGGAACGAGAACGACACGTTCGATACACCGCCCGAGCTCAGGGCGTAGGGCAGGTGGTCACGGATGTAGGCGCAGGCTTCGATGAAGTCGACGGCGTAGTTGTTGTGCTCCTCGATGCCGGTGGCCACGGCGAAGATGTTCGGGTCGAAGATGATGTCTTCCGGCGGGAAGCCCACTTCGTTGACCAGGATGTCGTAGCTGCGCTGGCAGATTTCTTTCTTGCGTGCGGCGGTGTCGGCCTGGCCGACCTCGTCGAAGGCCATCACCACCACGGCGGCGCCATAGCGCTTGCACAGGCGGGCGTGGTGCTTGAACTGCTCGACGCCTTCTTTCATCGAGATCGAGTTGACGATGCCCTTGCCCTGGATGCACTTCAGGCCCGCCTCGATCACCTCCCACTTGGAGGAGTCGATCATGATTGGCACGCGGGAAATGTCCGGTTCGCCGGCGATCAGGTTGAGGAAGCGGACCATGGCGGCCTGGGAGTCGAGCATCCCTTCGTCCATGTTGATATCGATCACCTGGGCGCCGGCCTCGACCTGCTGCAGGGCCACTTCCAGGGCTTCGGTGTAGTTCTCTTCGCGGATCAGCCGGGCGAACTTGGCGGAGCCGGTGATGTTGGTGCGCTCGCCGACGTTGACGAACAGCGACTGGCGGTCGATGGTGAACGGCTCAAGGCCCGACAGGCGGCAGGCCTTGGGGATGTCCGGGATGGCCCGTGGCTTGTGCTTGGCCACGGCCTCGGCAATGGCCTGGATGTGCGGCGGGGTGGTGCCGCAGCAGCCGCCGATGATGTTGAGGAAGCCGCTGGCGGCGAACTCCTCGACCACCGCGGCCATTTCCGCCGGGGTTTCGTCATATTCGCCGAAGGCGTTGGGCAGGCCGGCGTTGGGGTGCGCGGAGACGAAGGTATCGGCCTTGCCGGCCAGCTCTTCCAGGTACGGGCGCAGGTCTTTCGCGCCCAGGGCGCAGTTCAGGCCGATGGAGATCGGCTTGGCGTGGCGTACCGAGTTCCAGAACGCTTCGGTGGTCTGGCCGGACAGGGTGCGGCCGGAGGCGTCGGTGATGGTGCCGGAGATCATGATCGGCAGCTCGACGTTGTCTTCCTCGAACACCTGCTGCACGGCGAAGATCGCCGCCTTGGCGTTCAAGGTGTCGAAGATGGTCTCGATCAGCAGCAGGTCGGCGCCGCCTTCGATCAGCCCACGGGTGGCCTCGATGTAGTTGGTCACCAGCTCGTCGAAGGTGACGTTGCGGTAGCCGGGGTCGTTGACGTCGGGGGAGATCGAGCAGGTGCGGCTGGTCGGGCCGAGCACGCCGGCGACGAAGCGCGGCTTGTCCGGGGTTTCCAGGGTCTTGGCGTCCGCCACCTGGCGGGCCACGCGCGCACCCTCGACGTTGAGTTCGTACACCAGCGCTTCCATGCCGTAGTCGGCCTGGGAGATCTGCGTGGCGTTGAAGGTGTTGGTTTCGAGAATATCCGCGCCGGCGTCGAGGTAGGCTTTCTCGATCGCGGCGATCACATCGGGGCGGGTGAGCAGCAACAAATCGTTGTTACCCTTCACGTCGCTTGGCCAATCGGCGAAGCGCGTGCCACGATAGTCGTGTTCCTCCAGGCGGTAACTCTGGATCATAGTACCCATGCCGCCGTCGAGGATCAGGATGCGCTCTTTGAGTGCTTTCTGGAGTGCTTGTAAACGAGCGCTGCGGTCGGACATAGGAACTACCTGGTCGGGCGAATATCAGAAGGTGCCGAATAATAACAAAGCTGCACGGATTTTAGGCGTGCCGCCGTTTTGCATGAATTTCCTTCATGTTGGCGCATGCCCCAGCACCCAGGACCCGGTCAGGCATATCGTGATGGCTTTCAGAAACCAGGACTTTCGGCACATGTTGCTTCGCATACTTGCCAGCGTCTTCGCCCTGCTGATCAGTGGCGTGGCGTTCGCGCAGGCCCCCCAATCGAGCCCGGCGATTTCGTACACCCGGGACATCCAACCGATCTTCACCGAGAAGTGCGTGGCCTGCCACGCCTGCAACGATGCCGCCTGCCAGCTCAACCTGGGCAGCGCCGAGGGCGCCGAGCGTGGCGCCTCGAAGGTGCCGGTGTACCAGGGCGAGCGCAGCCAGGCGGTGCCCACCACGCGGCTGTTCTACGACGCCCACGACGAGGCCGGCTGGCGCAAGGCCGGGTTCTACTCGGTGCTGGACAAGCAGGGCAGCCAGGCCGCGCTGATGGCGCGCATGCTCGAGCTGGGCCACAAGACACCGCTCACGCCCAACGCCAAGCTGCCGGACGAGATCGTGCTGGGGCTCAACCGCAACAACATGTGCCCCATGCCCCACGAGTTCGACGCCTATGCCGGTGCCCATCCGAAGGAGGGCATGCCGCTGGCGGTCACCGGCCTGACCGACCAGGAGTACCAGACGCTGCAACGCTGGTTGGCGGCTGGCGCGCCGGTGGAGAAGACCCAGTTCGTGCCCAACGCGGCGGAAGCCCGGCAGATCTTCGAATGGGAAGAGTTGCTCAACCGCCCGGGCTCGACCGAGGCACTGGTTGCCCGTTGGCTGTACGAGCATTTGTTCCTGGCCCACATCTATTTCGTCGGCGGTGAGCAGGGCCACTTCTTCCAGTGGGTGCGTTCGCGCACCCCGAGCGGCCGGC